>NZ_NCKP01000014.1:0-92398 GCF_002282795.1 Thiomonas sp. 13-64-67 | reverse complement strand
TGACGCTGATCGAATCGGCCAAGCTGTGCGAGGTCGACCCCTGGGCCTATCTCAAGGATGTGCTGACGAAGCTGCCCACCTGGCCCAACAGCCGTCTGGTCGAATTGCTGCCCCACCACTGGGCGAAAACCAATCCCCCTGCACTCAGCACCTGACCTTCACTTCGGGTGTCAAGAGGGGTTGGCGGGACGCTTACGATAAATGGCACTCCGAGCCGCGAGATGCGCGGCGTCGGAGCAATGCATTGGCCAAGCGAGCGGAGTCGTGGGTCGTGACGGATGCGTTCTGGCAACGGGTGGAGCCTTTGGTTCCACAGCGGGTCGCGCCGGTCGACAAGGTGTATCAGCGCAGGCCCGGGGCGGGGCGACCGCCGAAGCCAGCGCGGCAGGTGTTTGAGGCGATTGTGTACGTGCTGCGCACGGGCTGTCAGTGGAAGGCGTTGCCCAAGGAGCGATTTGGCAGTGCCAGCGCCGTGCACAAGCGCTTCCTGGAGTGGGAAAAGGCAGGTTTCTTCGAGGCGCTGTGGAAGGCCGGCTTGGCCGAGTACGACGCCATGCAAGGCATTGCTTGGGCGTGGCAGAGCGTGGACGGCGCGATGACGCGTGCGCCGCTGGCACAGCAATCCGTCGGGCCAAACCCGACGGATCGGGGGAAAAAATGGGAGCAAGCGTCACTTGCTGGTGGACGGCCGTGGCGTCCCGTTGTTGCTCATCGTGACCGGGGCGAACATCAATGACTGCAAGCGCCTGGACGAGGTGCTGAGCGCGATCATGGTCAAGCGCGAGAGCCCACCGTCGCGGCGCCACAAGCACCTGTGCGCAGACGCCGGCTATCGCGGTGCCGACAACGCTCGCACCATCGAAAAGCATGACAACATCGCCCACGTCGTCAGCCGCCGCAAAGAGGCAGACATCAAGCGGCGTGACCCGACGAAGAAGGCGCGACGTTGGGTCGTCGAGGTCTGCCATAGCTGGTTCAACCGGTTGCGCAAGCTGCTGGTGCGCTACGAGAAGCTCGAGCGCAGTTTCGTCGCGCTCAACCACCTCGCCGCAGCGATCATTGCGTTCCGGAAGGTGCCGCTCCAGGTCAATATTATTTACGGATAGATTCTAAGCGCTCTATGGATTGGATTGACGTAGGGCTAGCCTCTAACCGACTAGCTGTTGCTTCTAACCGGACGAGGATGGCGCCTGATTGCGGTGGGATCGACACGCTGATGTCGGCCTGAGCAATCGGTGGAGTGATTCTCCTGTTGTTGCGTTGTGTGGGTCTTGCTGCAGCCGCGCCGATTACACGGCCGCAATCGCGGGTGTGTCATCGGCGCGGAACTCTCGGTTGTTGGCCAGCAACGCCCAGACAATCCGTGCATTCTTGTTGGCCAGTGCGACGGCTGCCACGTTCGGGTTGCGACGCTCCAGCAACTTGTGCAGCCAGCCCCCCTTGGCAACCTTCTGCTGGGCCCTGAAGATCACCGATCTCGCGCCGTGGATCAGCAAGGTGCGCAGATAGCTGTCGCCCCGCTTGCTGATGCCCAGCAGGGTGGGTTTGCCACCACTGGAATGTTGCCGGGGAACGAGGCCCAGCCAGGCCGCGAGCTGCCGTGCGTTGTCAAAGCTCTTCGCATCCCCAAGAGTGGCGACCAAGGCGCTTGCCGTGATCGGGTCGATGCCCGGAATCTTCTCGAGCTTGCGACTGTGATCGCTGGCGTGGTGCCAGGCCTTGATCTGCCCCTCCATCTCGGCGACCTGGCGATCGAGTTCCTTCAGATGTTCCATCAGTCGCTGGATCAACAGCCGGAATGCGCATGTCAGCTCGTTTGAAGCCTCTTCAATCAACTCGGGCACCCGCTTGGCGAGGTTCGCAATGCCTTGGGGAATGATCAAACCAAATTCACCGAGGAGGCCGCGGATCTGGTTGGCTTGCGCCGTGCGCGCCTTGACGAAACCTTGGCGCACCCGGTGCAGCGACAGCACCGATTGCTGCTCGATGTTCTTGATCGGCACGAACCGCATATTCGGCCGCGCCACGGCCTCGCAGATCGCCTCCGCATCGGCCGCGTCGTTCTTGTTGGTCTTCACATAGGGTTTGACAAACTGCGGGGCCATGAGTCGCACGGTGTGTCCGAAGCCTCCCAGCTTGCGCGCCCAGTGGTGCGCGCTGCCGCACGCTTCCATGCCGATCAGGCACGGCGGCAGGTTGGCAAAGGACGCAGCGACTTGATCGCGCTTGAGCTGCTTCTTCATGACGGTCTTGCCGCGCTCATCGACCGCGTGAATTTGGAACACGGCTTTTGCCAGGTCAATTCCAACAGTCGTAATTTCCATGACGGACGCTCCCTCTCGGTTCAAGTGGTTGAAGTAGTAACACCTGCACTTTGGCACAAAGATGCCGCTGCGGGTGGGGGCGTCCATCCCATTGCTTAAGATTCAGGTGCGCGGAGGTCATCTCGGCACAGTCTATGCGTCGGTTGGCGTTGCATCGTTTTGGTTGAGTGTTTCGATGCAGATTTATCGCGACCTGCAGCATTGGCACCTGGACACCAGCGACAGAGGCGCGCGAGAGGGAGTTTGCGACTTTGCGCGCGACGCGTATCGCGATGGGGCGCTTCCGGAGGCAAGTTTGCTCGGTGTGCGTTTGCGACTTTATTTGGCAGAAACAATTCTTGGGTGCCGCTTTGTTTTTTGCTTTGTTCACCTCTGCCGTTGAGGCGGCGCCGATGAACAAATGCGTGGTGAATGGCACAGTCACTTTTCAGCAAACGCCCTGCCCATCTGGTCAAGTGCGAAACCCGCCGTCAATCGAAGAACTGAACGCCGCTGAAAAAAAGAAGCGCGCAGCGCAAGCCGCAGCACAAGCCGCGAAGCAAACCACGCAACCACACGCCACATCGCTGTCGGGCTCCCCGGCTGCAACCGTTTCCGGTTTCACCTGCGATGGACGCATCCATTGCTCGCAGATGCGCTCTTGCGCCGAAGCCAAGTACTTTCTCGCCCATTGCCCTGGCGTGAAGATGGACGGCAACAGGGACGGCACTCCCTGCGAGCAGCAGTGGTGCAGCCGCTAACCCGAGCGCTTGTGCTGACCCGGCGTCTCACGATTTTGCCGTCCCGCCCTGCGCTACACGCATCACGCTGAACAAGGCGCCCAGCGCGGCCAGGCCGGTGGCACCCAGCAGGCCAACCTGAGGGGCGTGAGCTCCGGCCACCAGGTGAAACACCAGCGAGCTGGCCACGGCGCCCGCGGTCTGGCCTGAGAGCCGCGCGGTGGCTTGCATGCCGCCGGCCGCCGCGCTGCGTGCGCGGGGGGCGGCGAGCAGCATGTTGCGGTTGTTCGGCACCTGGAAGAATCCGAAACCCAGGCCGCACAACACGGTACTAGCGACGAGGGGCAGCAGACGCTGTTCCTGCGTCATCCAGGCGGCCAGCAGCAGGCCTGCAGCCAGACAGACGGCGCCAAAGGTGCAGAGGGCGGCGGTGGATACGCGGTCGGCCAGGCGCCCGGCGAGTGGGGCGGCCACGGCCACCGTCAGGGGCCAGGGGGTCAACGCCAGGCCAGTGACCAGCGCGCTTTCGCCGAGGCGGTTTTGAAAGTCAAAGACCAGGGCGACGATGCCCGCGATCTGCGCCGCGAAGCAGCAGATCGAGGCGAGCACCGACAGCCGGAACGCGGGCACGCGCAGGAGATCGAGCGGAATGAGCGGCGCTTCAACCTGCCATTCGCGTGCGATCAGCGCCGCAAAGGCCGTGACAGCCACTGCCATCAACACAGCGCCTTGCGCGGGGGAGGCCGCGAGCCAGTCGACGCCGAGCACGAGCGTGGCAAAACCCAGGGCATTCAGGGCCATACTGGGCAGATCGAGCGGGCGCTGACCCGGTGCGCTCTGCGGCAGCCTCCGCAGCGCCAGCAGGGTGATCAAGCCAACCGGCAGGTTGACGGCAAACAGCCAGCGCCAGTCGGCCAGCGAAAGAATCACCGCGCCGAGGGTCGGCCCGGCTGCTGAGGACAGGGCCACGGTCAGTGCGCTCCAGCCGATGGCCCGGCCCAGCATGCGCTGCGGCACGATGGCGCGCAGCAAAGCGGCGTTAAGCGCCATGATGCCCGCACCGCCCAGACCCTGAATGAACCGCGCGGCCACCAGCCAGCCGAAGCTCGGCGCCATGACACACAGGGCCGAGGCCAGAGTGAATACCGCGACGCCGCCGACGTAGAGCGTGCGATGCCCGACCTTGTCGCCGATAGCCGCGCAGGGGAACAGCGCCATGACCAGGGCCATTTGGTAGGCCGTGACCACCCAGATCGCCTGCGACGCGCTGACGTGCAATTCGGTGGAAATCGTGGGCAGGGCGACGTTGACGATGGTGCCGTCGAGCACGACCAGCACCGTTGCGAGCAGCACGCCGACCAAGGCCCAGAGCTGCCCGGGTTCGAGGAAGTCGCCAGTCTCGGTCTGCGCATGGGGCGCTGCATCGCGGCGAGACGGTATCGGTTTCACGGGAAAAGGCAGGGCATGGGGGGAATGATGGAACGCGAGCATGGATGCAAAGAACAGCATCGATGGACCGCCGATGGTTGCATTGATCTCTCCAGGCGGCTCCTAAATCCGCGGCGGTTCCTGCATCAGCGCGACCTGCTCGCGCAACTCCAGGATGCGGTCCTGCCAGTAACGCACGCTGCCGAACCAGGGAAACGCCGCGGGAAATGCGGGATCGCTCCAGCGGCTGGCGATCCAGGCGCTGTGATGCAGCAGGCGCAGGGTGCGCAGGGCTTCGACAAGGTGTTTCTCGCGATCGTCGAACTCGCGGAACATCTCGTAGCCGCGCAGCAGCGCCGCGAACTGGCGTCGCATATCGGCCTCGTCGCCCGAGAGCAGCATCCACAAATCCTGAATCGCGGGGCCGCTGCGGCTGTCGTCGAAGTCGACGAAATGCGGGCCCTCGTCGGTCCAGAGCAGATTGCCCGGATGGGAATCGCCATGCAGCCGGATCAGCGACACGTCCCCAGCCCGCGCATAGGCCAGGCGCACGGCGTCAAGCGCCTGATCGACGACGGCGAGCCAAGCGGCGCGCAGGTCTTCAGGCAGCCAGCCGCCGTCGAGCAACAAGTCGCGCGACGCCACGCCGAAGGTCTGCACATCCAGCGTGGGGCGGGCTTGGTAGGCACGCGCGGCGCCAACGGCATGGAGCCTGCCGAGAGAGCGGCCCAACCATTCCAGCGTCTCGTCCTGTTCGATCTCTGGAGTGCGCCCGCCCTGGCGCGCGAACAGGGCCAGCCGATGCCCGGAGACGGTATGCAGAGTGCGGCCGCCCAAGAGCAGGGGTGGCACGACCGGCACCTCGCGCTCGGCCAGTTCCAGGGTGAAGGCGTGCTCTTCCAGAATGGCCGCGTCGCTCCAGCGGCCGGGGCGGTAGAACTTGGCGATGCGCTGGCTGCCGTCTTCCAGACCCACCTGAAATACCCGATTCTCGTAACTGTTGAGTTGCAGCAGCGTGCCGTCGCAGCGCAGGCCCAGGCTGTCGATGGCGTCGAGCACGCCATCGGGGCTGAGATCGGCATAGGTGAGCTGAGACATGACTTTGATGGCCCCTTTGATGGCCCTTTAAGCGGCGGCTTGCAGTGTCTCAAGTTCGACGGCGATCGTTGCCGCTGCGCTGCTGAGCGACACCGCGCCATCCTGCACCAGACATTGCAACTGCATCGTGCGCTCGGTGAGGCCACCCAGAGCCTGGCTGACCTCAGGCGGCAGACGCAGCACGGTGAGGTTTTTCAGCCGCGCGAGCTTGCCCGCGTTCTGCTTCCACCACACCGGGCAACTGCTGGCATGGCAGACCACGACAACCTGATCCGCGCGCCCGCAGGCTTTGCGCACGCGGCTCTCATCGGGCTGGCCGATGTCAATCCACAGCTTGATCGCGCCGGTGAGGTCTTTCACCCAGATGTCGGGCTCGTCCACGTCGAACAGACCCTTGGTCAGGGCGATGCCCTCCTGCGCGGGGTGGCAGGCCAGGGTCAGGGCATGGTCGGCGTAGTAATGCCGGTCCATGTCGGCCACCTGCAGGTCGGCTTTGTAAATCGTTGCTTTCAGCGCCATAGTTTGAATTCTCAATCCTCAAGAGTGCCCCCAGACCTGCCGCGTTCGCGTCAGCCCCCTGAGGGGGACAAGAAAACTTGGGGCGGCCCTGCGTTTTCTCATGAGGATGACATTGTGCTTGCCGGGTACCGCAGCGCATCGACCACCACAGCCAGCGCGCGTGACGACTGGCGGCGACTGGCGTAGTAGAGGTGATAACCGACGAAGCGGGGACACCAGTCGAGCAGCACGCGCTGCAAATGACCGGTGGCGATGTGCTCCAGCGCGGCGTCCTCGGGCACGTAGGCCAGACCGGCGCCCACCAACGCGGCGCGCAACAAGGGGGAGCTGGTATTGAACACCCATTGGCCCTGCACATGAACGTTGAGCGCATGCCCGTCGCGCTCGAATTCCCAAGCGAGGAGGCCGCCGCGAGGAAGACGCAGGTTGATGCAGTTGTGCGTGGCGAGGTCTTGCGGGGTTTGCGGCGGCGGGTGTCTGGCGAAGTAGGCGGGCGTGGCAACGACGGCCATGCGCAGGTCGGGGCCGATGCGCACGGCGATCATGTCCTGCTCCAGACTTTCGCCCAGGCGCACCCCGGCATCGAAGCGCTGCGACACGATGTCGGTGAAGCCGTAGTCGAGATTGATCTCGACCTGCAGCTCAGGATATTGGGGCAACACCGCCTGCAGCCTGGGCCACAGAATGGTGTCGGCGGCATGCCCGGCCGCCGTGATGCGAATGAGGCCCGACGGTTTGTCGCGCAGCTCACGCAAGGCGGCGAGTTCGCTCCCGATTTCCTCGAACCGTGGCGCAAGCGTCTGCAACAGACGCTCGCCGGCCTCGGTAGGCGCCACGCTGCGCGTGGTGCGGGTGAGCAGGCGCAGGCCAAGCTGATTTTCCAGCGCGCGCATGCGGTGACTCAGCGCCGATTGCGACACGCCCATCTGCGCCGCAGCGCGAGTGAAGCTGCGCTCGCGCGCCACGGCGATGAAAGCTTGCAGATCGTTGAAGTCGGGAGAAGGCATTGATGAATTTCGCTCATAGGCTCATGCCGATTATTCCAGCTTATCAAGACAAGGATCGACGCCTAAAGTCTGCTCATCGCAACACAACGAGGCTCTCATGTCACTAGCCTTACCCCGAAAGACGTATTCCATAGCTGAGTCTGTGAATGCATTCAAAGAGCACGAATATCGCCATCCAGGAGCCGTTGCACGGCCTACCGCAAGCCGGGCAGTGACAGAAATTTCAACCCAGGACAACATCATGAAAACACGCACATTCGGCCGCAGCGGCCTGCAGGTCTCGGCCCTTGGACTGGGCTGCATGAGCATGAGCGCCCTCTACGGCCCGCCGGCGGACAAATCGGACATGATTGCCCTGATCCGCAAGGCGGTCGATCTGGGGGTGACGTTGTTCGACACGGCAGAGTCTTACGGCCCGTTCGTCAATGAAGAATTGGTCGGCGAGGCCTTGGCCCCGGTGCGAGATCGGGTGGTGATTGCGACCAAGTTCGGCTTCGACATCGATCCCGTCACCGCCAAACGCAGCGGTCGGCTCGACAGTCGGCCGGAGCACATCCGCTTGGTGGCCGAGGCGTCGCTCAGGCGCCTGAAGACTGATCGTATCGACCTGTTCTATCAGCACCGGGTCGATCCCGATGTGCCGATCGAGGAGGTTGCAGGCGCTCTGCGCGAGCTGATCGCCGAAGGCAAGGTGCGGCATTACGGCCTGTCCGAGGCAGGGGTGCAGACCATCCGCCGGGCGCATGCGGTGCATCCGGTGACGGCGGTGCAGAGCGAATACTCGCTCTGGTACCGCGGGCCGGAAGCCGAGCTGCTGCCCGTGCTCGATGAATTGGGCATCGGCTTCGTGCCCTTTAGCCCGCTCGGCGCGGGCTTTCTGACGGGAAAGATCGACCTCAACACGCAGTTCGATGCCACCGACTTCCGCAACAACGTGCCGCGCTTCGCGCCCGAGGCTCGGGCAGCGAATCTGGCGCTGGTCGAACTGATCAAGGCTTTCGCGGCACGCAAGGCCGCCACGCCGGCCCAGATCGCGCTGGCCTGGCTGCTGGCGCAAAAGCCCTGGATCGTGCCGATTCCCGGAACCACCAAGCCGCATCGTCTCGAGGAGAATCTCGGCGCCGTCGAGATCCACTTGCGCCCCGAAGAGCTCATGGAACTGACGAGTGCTGCAGCCAAGATTCCAGTGCAGGGCGAACGTCTGCCACCCGCCGTTCTGGCCATGAGCGGCCGGTGATCCGGCCCTGCGATGATCTGACATTCAACCAAGGACCACATCATGCAAACACGTACATTGGGCCGCAGCGGCCTGCAGGTCTCGGCCATCGGACTGGGCTGCATGGGCCTGAGCCACGGCTACGGGCCGGCAACCGAGAAGGGCGACGGCATCCGCCTGATCCGCGCCGCCTACGAGCGCGGCGTCACCTTTTTCGACAGCGCTGAAGTCTACGGACCGTTCGTCAACGAAGAGCTTCTGGGCGAAGCGGTGGCGCCGTTCCGCGATCAGGTGGTGATTGCCACCAAGTTCGGCTTCGCCGACGGCGTGGTGAGCCAGGGCCTGGACAGCCGCCCAGCGCACATTCGCGCGGTGGCCGAAGCCTCGCTCAAGCGTCTCAAGACCGACCGCATCGACCTGTTCTATCAGCACCGGGTCGATCCGAACGTGCCGATTGAAGATGTGGCCGGTACCGTGCGCGATCTGATTGCCGAAGGCAAGGTGGGACACTTCGGCCTGTCCGAGGCCGGGGCGCAGACGATCCGCCGCGCCCACGCGGTGCAGCCGGTGGCGGCGCTGCAGAGCGAATACTCGCTGTGGTGGCGCGAGCCCGAGCAAAGCGTGCTGCCGGTGCTGGAGGAATTGGGCATCGGTTTCGTACCCTTCAGCCCGCTGGGCAGGGGGTTTCTGACCGGAGCCATCGACGCCCACACCACCTTCGACAAGAGCGACTTCCGCAACGTCGTGCCGCGCTTCAGCGCGGAGAACCGCCAGGCCAACGCCGGGCTGGTGGAGATGCTGGGCGCACTCGCCGCGGCGAAGGGCGTGAGCCGGGCGCAGATCGCCATCGCCTGGCTGCTGGCGCAGAAGCCCTGGATCGTGCCGATTCCGGGCACCACCAAGCTGCACCGCCTTGAGGAGAACATCGGCGCGGCCGACGTGGTGCTCACACCGACCGATCTCACCGCCATCGAGCAGGCCCTGCAGACCGTTGCCATCGTCGGCGAGCGCTATCCGGCGCATCTGCAGCAGCGGGTGGATCGCTGAAGTTTGCTGCGCCCGGACTCTGCCCAATCAGGAATGATCGGAGCGCGGCGCGGCCAGATGCCCGCTGACGATGGCGCCGTCGTGCGGCTGCAGGCGGGTAAAGACGGGCAAGGCGAGCAGCGGCAACGCGGCCAACAGCAGAAAAGATAGATGAAAGGTCGCCAGCGAGGGCATCAAGTGGTGGGGCGTGAACAGGCCCAGCCACGCAGCGCCCAGTGAAACGCCGAAACTCACGGTGAGTTGCTGCAGCAGCCCGCCCAGACTGGTGGCGCGACTCAGGCGTTGCGCATCGATGTCGGCATAGGCCAGGGTGTTGGAGGTCATGAACTGGGTGGAGCGCACCAGGCCGTAGAACACGATGGCCGCCGCAATCCACGCCGTTTCGGTGTGCGGCCCGATGAGGGCGAAGGTGCACAGGCTGGTGGTGCAGGCCAGGGCACTGATCAGCAACAGGGTGCGAAAACCCAGCCGCCGCAGGGCGGTGCCGACGAACACCCGCACCACCGGCGAGGCCACGGCCGACAGAAAGGTGAGCGCGCCCGACTGCACCGGGCTCATGCCCAGCCCGAGTTGCAGCATGAGCGGCAACAGATAAACCGGCCCGTTCATCGCAATGCGGCACAGCCCGCCCGCCAGGGTGGCAATGCCGAAGGCGCGTTCGCGCAGCAGGCCCAGATCGACCGCCGGATGCTTGCGGCTGCGGCTGTGGTGCCAAAACAGGCCCAGCAGCGCCACCGCCCCCAGCAGCAGCGCGGCCAGCCAGGCGACCGGCAGATGGTCAGCGCCTTCCAGACAGACCTGCACCAAGCCCACCGCCAGGCCGAACAACACGAAGCCCCACAGATCGAAGGCTGGCGGCGCAGGGGCATCGAGGTCGCGGATGAAGCGCGCGGTCAGCACCATGCCCAGCAGACCGAAAGGCAGGTTGACATAGAAAATCCAGCGCCACGACAGCGCCGTGGTGAGATAGCCGCCGAGCAGCGGCCCGATCACCGGACCGATGATGGCGGGCAGCGTCGCATAGGTCATGGCGCGAACCAGCTGCGAGCGCGGAAAGCTGCGCAGCAGAATGAGGCGTCCGACCGGCGTCATCATTGCCCCGCCCAAACCCTGCAACACCCGCATGGCCACCAGCATGGGAAAACTGTCGGCCAGCCCGCACAGCACCGAGCCGGTGGTGAACAGCCCCAGAGCGGCCACGAACACGCGGCGCCCGCCGAAGCGGTCGGCGCACCAGCCGCTCAGCGGAATGAACACGGCTAGGGTCAGCACATACGCGCTCACCGCCAGACTCATCTGCACCGCGCTGACCTGCAGCGAGCGCGCCATGTCGGGAATGGCAGTGGTGACGATGGTGGCGTCGAGCTGCTCCATCAGAAAGGCGATGGCCACGATGATGGCGACCAGCGGGCGTCCTTGCTGAGCCGAGTCGTCCGTGTTCGGCGACGGCTGTTCAGCGGAAGGGGGGATTTGAGACAACGGGGTGGGCGTCAAAAAAACGAGCAAGGATCAGCGCTGGCGGTGTTGCGTGATTGTCCGCCAGGACACGAATCACCGCTGCGGCAGTCCCACTTGCTTTTGCGCCGCGCCGAAAAGCACAACACCCCGCCGGGGCGGGGTGTTGTGGGGTGCCGTGCAGACGAGGCGTTTACAGCCGCCGGGTTTACTGGCGCTTGAACAGTTCTACCAAGTCGTCGCGCATCGGGGCGGTGGCGGCGACGTTGAGTTTGTAGTCTTTGCCGTCGAAAGTGATCTTGTTGATCATGGCCTCTTTTTTGTTCAGATCCAGCGTGACGGCGCGCAGGGTGGCGGTTTCAAAATATTTGGCGATTTTGGGATTGCGCGCGGCGATCTCTTGCGGCTGCTTTTGCGCCCAAGTCGTGACGTGGAAAATCACACTGCCCTTGTAGTTGTGCTCGGCCAGTTGTTCCAGCGCAACTTCGAGCAGCGCCATGTTTTCTTCCTTCTTCCACTCGCCGCCAAAGGCGAGGTAAATGCCGTCTGAGGGCAGGAGGTGGGCGACGGCGGGGGCGATCTCTGCCTTGTCTTTCACCGACTCAAAGGTCAACCGGGAGTCGGCCTTGTTCACCGTCAAGGTGCCGCCAATACCCCCGGCCAGATAGTTGCAGATCACGGAACGGTTCACCAGAAGGCCCAGATGCGGACGCTGCATGGTCTGGGCCAGGGCGTTGCCCACCACCCCGCCGGCCATGATGCGGATGGTCTGGATTTCGCTGAAGGTCAGCGGCTTTTTGGCTTCTTGCGCAAACGCGGACGACGAAAAGGCCAGTGCGGAGAAGGCGACGGTCAACAGAGCTTTTTTCATGGGCTTCCTTTCAAAAAGAAAGCGTGAGTATCAATTAGTTACATGCGCTCAAGTCGATTCCATCCACCTCCGCTTTGATGCAGATCAAGCAAATGCTCGACTGTTGCGCAGCAGACCCTTTTCGCCACGCTTATGGCGAAAACGTAAAGAGTTGTGTGGAAAAAGTACGCTCCCGTCCGATGATCGCTATTAATTTACAGTGCCTTTCAAGGTCAATCCCTAAACTACGGCAGTTCCGTTGATCTCCAACACGAGACCCCGACACCCCGGGCGACTCGTCCCAAACTGCAGCCCTTGCAATCCGTTTTCGCACCGATGGATCAATCCCACCCTTCCAACAAATTGCGGCGTCCGCAACGGGCCCTGTTGGCGCTGAATCTGGTCGGATACGCTGCGGGCGCCCTCACGATTCTGGGCTACGGACTGATCGGGCTGCTGCCCACTTTCGTGGCCTGGGCCTACTTTCTGACCGGGGCGCTGGGCAACATCGGGCTGTATTTCTGGATACAGGGCCTGAGCGACGAAGCAGTTCGCACCAAAACCTACCCCACCTACGTCTTTCTGCTGCTCAACGTGGGCGTGCAGCTGGGCTTTGCCATCTGGCAACCGCAGATTGCGTTCATCGCCATGCTGATCCTGATTGGCATCGTGCCCATCGAAGTGCTGCGCTTTCGCCGTCGCCAGATCGTGTTCATGTACGGCCTGATCGCGGCGATGACCCTGATCGCTCTCTTGTTGAGCGCGGGCCGCTGGAGCATTCCCACCAACGGCTGGACGCAGCAGGCGCTGCTGTGGATTGCGTTCACCGAAGCGCTGGCTTTCAGCATCGCCACGCAGTTGTTCAAAGAGCGCTTCAGCCGCAAGCTGGTGCAGCACAACGAGCAGATCCGCGACGAGTACAAGACCTATCGCACCATCGCCCATCGCGATGATCTCACCGGCTTGGCCAACCGCCGGGCGTTCATGCAGAAACTGAGCGCCACGCTGGTCAAGCATCCGCATCAGGCTCTGGCCGTGGGCATGATCGATCTCGACCGCTTCAAGATCGTCAACGACCGTCTGGGCCATTCGGTGGGAGATCAACTGCTGGTGGCCGTGGGCCAGCGCCTGCGTAGCGTGCTGCGCCAGACCGATGTGCTGGCGCGGCTGGGCGGAGACGAGTTCGTGGTGATGTTCACCGGGTACACCTCGCTCGACCAGCTGCGCGCAGTGGCCGACCGATTGGTCAAAAGCATGGAGCAGGAGTTCACGGTGCAGAGCCACGCCCTGCAGATCGGGCTGTCGCTGGGCATCGTCATTCAGCAGCAAGCGCAGCCGGTGGATGCGCTCACCTTGATGCGCCGCGCCGATCTGGCGATGTACGCCTCCAAGGAAGGCGGCCGTCAGCAGTACCGCTTTTTCGACCAGCATATGGAAGACGCCCTGCAGGACCATGATCGCAAGCTCAACTGGGTGCTCGACGCGCTGCATCATAACCGGCTGGAACTGCACTACCAGCCCATTCTGTCACTCGATGGCGGCACGGCATCGGGCGTGGTTGGCGTCCACAGTGCCGAGGCGCTGCTGCGCCTGCGCGACGCCGACGGCGTGCACACGGCGGGCGCGTTCGAGTCGGTGCTCGATGACGAGCAAATCGGTGTGCCGGTCGGACGTTTCGTACTGTCTGCCGCGCTCGATCAGGCGCAGCGCTGGCATCTGCAGGGCCGTGATATTCAGGTCAGCGTCAACATCAGCCCGCGCCATTTTCTCGATCCGCAATTCCTCTCCGACCTGCGCGCCGCGCTGGAACGCCATCCGCAATGTCCGCCGGAACGGCTCGTGCTCGAAGTCACCGAGCATGGCTCCGAGCTCGACAGCCGCATGGCCAGCTTTGTCGTCAGCCGGTGCCGCCATCTGGGCGTGCGGGTCGCGCTCGACGACTTTGGCACCGGCAGCGCCAGCCTCACCCATCTGCAACAACTCGAGGTCTCGTCGGTCAAGATCGACCGCAGCTTCACCCGCGACCTGTTCACCAGCGGCGCCGGGCTGAGCATCACTTACGGGCTGCTGCGCACCGCCGCGCTGATGGGCCTGGCCGTGGTGGCCGAGGGGGTGAGCACGCCGCAACACGCGCTGGCGCTGGCCTCCATGTCGTGCCGACGTTTTCAGGGCTATGCCATCGCCCGGCCGATGACCGCCGAAGCCATGGATGCCTGGCTCACCACCTGGCGCTCGCAACTGCCTTGGGCGGCCTTGCTGCCCAAGCAGGCGCAAATCTCGCCCGATGCGATTCACGCCCTGGTGCAGCACAACAATACGGCGCTGCATGCCGAGCGCGGCACCATCAGTTCGGAAGAACGCAAGCAGCTCATCGAGCCAGATGCCCAGAACGCCTGCGCTCTGGGCTTGTGGTGCCACGAAAACGGCGCGCGTTACAGCAACCGGCCCGGATTTCTGCGACTGATGCGCGAACATCATGTGTTTCACAACCGGCTGCGCGAAGAACTGGCCGAGGCCCCGCTGAGCCCGGAGTCGGCCAGGATCAAGAGCCTGGGCGAGCAAAGCCGCATCATTCGGCACCAGTTCTGGAATCTGATTCTGCTGGGCGTCGACAAGCCCGTCGGATCTGACCAAGAGGAAGTCAACTCAACCGAATTCAACAGCGTGTTCGAGTCGGCTCCGGCCGAGTCCATCGAAGCGCCCTCCACCCCGCCAGCACTCAAACTCGTTCTGTGAGTATTTTTTGGTGAAATGAGCGGGCGCTGCAAGCCTTGCCGCTTGCATTGCCTCTGCGCCGCATGAACACTCCATCACAACAAGACGCTTTCGCTCGTGCGCAGCATGTCCGGCCTCCGCCACTCGTGGGGTGCCCGCCTGCAGCGTGCCGCGGCCCAGACTGAACATGACGCAGCGCGCCCCTGATCAAAACCCAGACAACCGCCCCGCACCGTCCACCGGCCTGCTGAACCGCACCCTCGCAGGTTATGTGCTCTACGCGGGGCTGCTGCTCGTCTATGCCGCGGCGGGGCTGCTGCCCTGGCTGGCTGCCGTCGCCTACGGCCTGCTC
This sequence comes from Thiomonas sp. 13-64-67, assembly GCF_002282795.1. Lineage (NCBI taxonomy): Bacteria > Pseudomonadati > Pseudomonadota > Betaproteobacteria > Burkholderiales > Thiomonas > Thiomonas sp. 13-64-67. Next base: position 77,668 of record NZ_NCKP01000014.1, on the reverse strand, counting down.
GGGGTGACGGTCAATCTGCTTCTGCTCAACTGGATGCTCTACTTCCCCCAGACGCAGAACAGCGCAGAGGATTTTCCGGTCACGCTGTTCCTGCTGCTCAACGCCGGGCTGCAGTTCCTGTTCTTCGCCTTGTTGCCGTCAGTGGGGGCGCTGTTCGTGCTGCCGCTGTTTGCGCTGATTCCAATCGCCGCGCTGCATGTGCGTCGGCTTCAGATTGCCGCCAGCCTGCTGCTGCTTGCGGCGCTCAGCGCAGTGGCGATAGGGCTCAGTCCTGGCCGAATTCAGTTGCCCATGGCGGACGGGCAGCAGCGCGCACTGGCATGGGCTGCCGTGCTGACCGTGCTCGCCTTCGGCGCCACGCTCATGATGACCGTCGAAGGCTTCAGCCGCGCGCTCATCAAGGACAACCTGCGGCTGACCAAGGCGTTCAAGGCGCTGCGCCGCTTCGCCCTGCGCGACGAGCTGACCGGGCTGGCCAATCGCCGCATCTTTCTCGATCACCTCAACGAGCTGATGCAGCGCCGCCCGAACCAGACGCTGACCATCGGGCTGATGGATCTCGACCGCTTCAAATCCGTCAACGACCGGCTGGGCCACATCATCGGCGATCAGTTGCTGGTCGCCGTGGGGCAACGGCTGCGCGGTGTGCTGCGCGAGGGCGATCTGCTGGCCCGTTTCGGCGGCGATGAATTCGTGGTGCTGCTGCCCGGCTACAGCACCGAACAGCAGCTCAGCTACATCGCCAAACGGCTGGTGAACTGCATCGAAGCGCCGTTCATCATTCAAGGCAACAGCCTGCAGATCGGGCTGTCGCTCGGTCTGGTGGTACAGCAGCCCGATGCGCCCGTCGACGCGCAAACCCTGGTGCGGCGGGCCGACATGGCCATGTATGCGGCGAAGAAAAACGGCCGACAGCAATACCGCATCTTCGATCAGCAGATGGAAGACGCCATGCAGGAGCGGCACCGCAAGCTGCAATGGGTGCAGTCGGCGCTGCGCGACAACCGGCTGGAACTGCAGTATCAGCCGATCCTGTCTCTGCAGGCGGCATCGGCCGCCAAAGGGGCGGAACCGCAGGTGCAGATCGACGGCGCCGAAGCCCTGCTGCGGCTGCGCGACGCGGCGGGCCTGCACCGCGCAGCGACTTTCGAGGCCGTGCTCGACGACGACACCCTGGCCGTGGCGGTGGGCCGTTTCGTGCTGGCCGCGGCCATGCGCCAGGCCGACGCCTGGTTCGGTGCGGGGCGCGCGCTGCAGATCAGCGTCAACATCAGCCCGCGGCATTTTCTCGATCCGCAATTTCTCTCCGACCTGCGCAGCGTGCTGGCCCAGCATCCGCAGTGCCCGCCCGGGCTGCTGGCGCTGGAGCTGACCGAGCACGGCTCCGAGCTCGACGGCGCGATGGCGCGCTTCATGGTCGCGCAATGCCGTCAATTAGGCGTGCAGGTCATCCTCGACGACTTCGGCACTGGCAGCGCCAGCCTGATCCACTTGCAGCAGCTCGAAATCACCTCGGTCAAGATCGACCGCAGCTTCACCCATGACCTGTTCACCAGCGGCGCGGGCCTGAGCATTTCCTACGGCCTGCTGCGCATCGCCGAGCTCATGGGGCTGGAAGTGATCGGCGAAGGCGTGGGCTCGGCGCAGCATGCGCTGGCGCTGTCGTCCATGGGCTGTCGGCGCTTTCAGGGCTACGCCATTTCGCCGCCGCTGTCGCTGTCCGACTTCGAAGTCTGGCTGGCCAACTGGCCCCAACTCATCCCCTGGACGGCCTCGCTGCGCCACCAGCCGGCCATCTCGGCCGATGCCATTCAGGCCCTGGTGTGGCACAACGCCGTGGCGCTGCGCGCGCAGCAAGACACCCTGAGCGAGAGTGAGCGTCAGCAGTTTCTCAAGCCGAACGCCGCGCTGCAAAGCGAGCTGGGTCTTTGGTGCCAGACCCATCAGGCGATGTATGAAGATCGGCCCGCGTTCCTGCGCCTGATTCGCGAGCTGCACATCTTTCACACCCGGCTGCGCGAGCAGCTGGCGACCAGGGCGCCGATCGAGCCGGCGCAGGCCGCGCAGCTCAAGGCGCACAGCCGCGTGGTGCGGCATCAGTTCTGGAATCTGGTGCTGGTGAACATTCCGCCCATGGCGGCGGAATCGGCGTCGCGCCAAGCGGGCCGAGATGCCGACCGAAACGCCGACTCGCGCTCCGGCGGTTTCGACAGCTCGATGCACCCCACCTTGCCGCTATAACGCTCATGAGAAAACGCCGGGCCGCCCCAAGTTTTCTCATCCCCCTCGGGGGGCCTGACGCGAACGCGGCAGGTCTGGGGGCGCTCTCAGCTTGACGCCACCACCCGCACCTGCTGCGCGGCGAGCTTGGCGTTGGCGCGCGCGGCGTCGGTCGATTCGGCGCGGGCCAGCGCCACGCCCATGCGGCGCTTCACAAAACTCTCGGGTTTGCCGAACAGCCGCAGATCAGTTCCGGGTATGGCCAGCGCCGCCTCCACCCCTTCAAAGCGCACGCCGCGCGCCTCGACTCCGCCGTAGATCACCGCGCTGGCGCCCGCGGTCTTGAGCGACGGGTCCACCGGCAGGCCGAGTATGGCCCGGGCGTGCAGCTCGAACTCGCTCTGCCACTGGGTGATGAGGGTAACCAGCCCAGTGTCGTGCGGGCGCGGGCTGACCTCGCTGAACCACACCTGCTCGCCCTTGACGAACAGTTCCACGCCAAAAATGCCGCGCCCGCCCAGCGCCTCGGTGATGCGCCGCGCCATATCGCGGCTGCGCTCCAGCGCCACCGGGTTCATGGGGTGCGGCTGCCAGCTTTCCACATAGTCGCCAGCCACTTGCACATGGCCGATGGGTTCACAGAAGTCGGTGCGTGCAGCGCCGTCGGCGCCCATGCTGCGCACGGTGAGCTGGGTGATTTCATAATCGAAGTCGATGAAGCCCTCGACGATCACACGGCTCTGCGCCACGCGCCCGCCCGACATCGCGGCCTCCCAGGCGGGGCGCACGTCGGCCGGGCCGTCGAGCTTGCTCTGCCCCTTGCCCGAGGAACTCATCACCGGCTTGACCACGCAGGGATAGCCGATGCCGCCATCGATCGCGGCCTGCAGTTGCTCCAGCGAATCGGCGAAGGCATAGGGCGAGGTGGCCAGACCCAGCTCTTCGGCGGCCAGTCGGCGGATGCCTTCGCGGTTCATGGTCAGCCGCGCCGCGCGGGCTGTGGGAATGACGGTCACCACACCGGCAGCCTCCAGTTCTTCGAGCACTGGCGTGGCGATGGCCTCGATTTCCGGCACCACCAGATGCGGCTTTTCCTGCAGGATGAGGGCGCGCAAGGCCTCGGGATCGGTCATTTGAATCGTGCGGGCATGGTGCGCCACCTGCTGCCCCGGCGCGTGGTCGTAGCGGTCCACCGCAATGGTTTCCACGCCCAGGCGCTGCAGCGCGATGAGCACTTCCTTGCCCAGTTCGCCCGCGCCGAGCAGCATCACGCGGGTGGCCGAAGGGGAAAGCGGGGTGCCAAGGGTCGTCATGTCAAAGTCCTTCACGATTTAGAAAGCGCCGGCCAGGGCATTGACCGTCAGCGCCAGAATCACCACATTGAAAAAGAACGCCGCCACGCTGTGCAGCAACACCAGATGGCGCACATGCCGCCCGGCGATGTTCACGTCCGAGGTCTGAAAGGTCATGCTCAGCACCACGGAGAAATAGAGATAGTCCCAATAATCGGGCACCTGATTGTTGGGGAACATCAGCGCAGGCGTGCCCGCCGTGCGCGCGGCGTAGTCGCTATGGGCGTATTGCAGGGCGAAGATCACCGAAAAAAACAGCCAGGACAGAACGATGCTGCTTCCGGCCAGCGCCAGCGCGCCGGGGTGACCGCGCACCGCATGCAACTCCACCGACAGCGCAGCGAATACCGCTCCCGACAGCACCAGGCTGAACAGCAGCACCGTCCAGCGTCCTTCGGCCTCCAGCTCGGTGCGGCGCTTGAGCGTTTCGGTCGTGGCGTGCGCCATCATCCAGGCGGTGCTGACGAGAAACAGCAGCGCACTGGCGTCGAACGCCCAGAGCAGCGCAATGGTGTGCGGCAAAGTGGCACTGAGCACCGACCACAGCACCACGCCCAGCGCAATGGCCGCGCTCAAACGCGGGCGGTGGCTGAGTGTGCGGTAGAGGGTGAGAAGCGGATTGCGCATGGGGCATGAAGTGTAGGGTGAGTTCAAAGCGACATGCCCGGCGATGAATCCCTAGAATTGCGCACCGCAACATCGCCCCCGCCCCCCTCCCTTCACGACCAAGGTTCGCCATGACCGCCGACACGTCCACCGACTTCCCCGATCTGTCGCATATCGCCCCCCGCGAAAAAGCCGAAATCCTCGCCCAGGCCCTGCCCTATATCCGCAAATTTCACGGCAAAACTCTGGTCATCAAATACGGCGGCAACGCCATGACCGACCCGGCCCTGCAGCAAGACTTTGCCGAGGACGTGGTGCTGCTCAAGCTGGTGGGCATGAACCCGGTGGTGGTGCATGGCGGCGGCCCGCAGATCGACGAGGCTTTGAACCGCGTAGGCAAAAAAGGCACTTTCGTGCAAGGCATGCGAGTGACCGACGACGAAACCATGGAAGTGGTGGAATGGGTGCTGGCCGGCCAGGTGCAGCAAGACATCGTCGGCCTGATCAACCACGCCGGCGGCAAGGCAGTGGGACTGACCGGGCGAGACGGCGGCTTGATTCGCGCGCGCAAACTGCGCATGCGCGACCGCGAGAATCCGACAGCCGAGATCGACGTGGGCCAGGTGGGCGAAGTGGCCGCCATCGATCCCGCGGTGGTCAAGGCGCTGCAGGACGATCAGTTCATTCCGGTCATCTCGCCCATCGGCTTCGGCGAGGACAACGCCTCGTTCAATATCAACGCCGACGTGGTGGCAGGCAAGCTGGCCGAAGTGCTGCGCGCCGAAAAGCTGCTGCTGCTCACCAATATCCCCGGGGTGATGAACAAGAAGGGCGAGCTGCTTACCGATCTCACCGCGCATGAAATCGACGACATGTTCGCCGACGGCACCATTTCCGGCGGCATGCTGCCCAAAATCTCGTCCGCGCTGGAAGCCGCCAAATCCGGCGTCAACTCGGTGCACATCGTCGATGGCCGCATTCCGCACGCCATCCTGCTGGAAGTGCTGACCGAGCAGGCCTTCGGCACCATGATCCGCTCGCATTGAGTACCCTGGCGCTGGCCTCGTTCAGCGGCGGCAAGGATTCGATGCTCGCCGTGCAGCGCGCCCGCGAAAGCGGGCTGGAGGTGCGCTGGCTGCTGGCCATGCTCGAAGAAACCGGTCAGCGTCTTCGCAGCCACGGCGTGCCGCTGGCGTTAATGCAGGCGCAGGCAGACGCCTTGGGGCTGGAACTGGTGACGGCCGCAGCAAGCTGGGACAACTACCAAGCCAGATTCGTCGCACAGTTGCAGGCGCTGACCGCGCGCGGCGCGCAGGTCGCGGTGTTTGGCGACATCGACCTGCAGGCCCACCGCGACTGGGAAGAACAGGTCTGCGCCCAAGCCGGTTTGCAGGCATGCCTGCCGCTGTGGGGGCAGGCGCGGCTGGCGCTGGTGGACGAGTTTCTGGCGCAGGGCTGGCACGCCCGCGTGGTATGCGTGGACAGCCGTTTTCTTGACGACGCGTATTGCGGTCGGAAGTTCGATGCCGAATTCATTGCCAGCCTGCCGCAGGGCGTTGACGCCTGCGGCGAGAACGGCGAGTTCCACACCTTCGTGTTCGACGGCCCGGCGTTCTCCCGCCCGGTGGAGCATCGCGTTACCGGGCTGACTCCCTGGACCGCACCCGCACGCTTCGGCGCGGTGCGCTACTGCTTTGCCAATCTGGATTTGCCACATGCCGCGTAATCCGGCTTGCGCAGCAAGTCAGACCGTCTGGCTGCTCGACCTCGACAACACCCTGCACGACGCCTCCTGGCGCGTGTTTCCGCTGATGAATGCGCAGATGACGGCCTTCATCGAACGCCATCTGGGCGTGGAGCGAGCGCAAGCCAACCGCATTCGCGCCCATTTCTGGCAACGCTACGGCGCCACGCTGCTGGGCCTGATGCACGAGCACGGCGTGGACGCCGCGCAGTTTCTGCGCGAGACGCACGACTTTCCCCACCTGCCTAGCATGTTGCGCTGCGACGGCAGCGAGCGCGCCGCGCTGGCGCGTCTGCCGGGTCGCAAACTGGTGCTCACCAATGCCCCGCGCAACTATGCCCGCCGCGTGCTGAAAACACTCAAACTCTGGCCGCTGGTCGACGGCCTGATCGCGGTGGAAGACATGTGGATGTTCCACAAACTGCGCCCCAAGCCGGATGCGCGCATGCTGCGCCATGTGCTCGCCCGCCACCGACTCAGGCCCGCGCAATGCGTGCTGGTCGAAGACACGCCCGGGCATTTGCAAGCCGCCCGCCGCATCGGCCTGCGCGGCGCGTGGATGGTGCGCTACGCCCGCCGCGCCGCGCGAGCAAGGCGCGATCTGCCGATGGAACGCACCGGCCTGCACGGACGGCCGGATTTCGTCGCCGCGCGCATCCGCAGCCTGAATGAACTCGGGCGGCTGGGTTGAAGCCGTCTGGCATCTCGCTCAACCCGCCTCCAGCGCGTCGCCCAGTTCTTTGGCGCGTTGATCGGCCGCGTGCAAGGCGCGGATGATCGTGGTCTGCATATCGGCCGCATCGAACACGCCCAGCGCCGCTGCGGTGGTGCCGCCTTTGCTGGTGACGTTGGCACGCAAGGCGGCCAAAGGCTCGCTGCTGCCCTGCGCCAACGCGGCTGCCCCGGCCAGCGTGGCTAGAGCCAACTCGCGCGCCTGCGCGCCGCTCAAACCGAGTTCTTCGCCAGCGCGCGTCATGGCTTCGGCCAGGTAAAACGCATACGCCGGGCCCGATCCCGACACTGCGGTGACCGCGTCGAGCAGGTCTTCACGCTGCACCCACACCCGCCGACCCGCCGGGGCCAGCAGGGCATCGGCCAGGGCGCGATCGGCCTCGCTGGCCTGCGCGCTGGCGAACAGCCCGGTGATGCCCTGACCGATGAGCGCCGGGGTGTTGGGCATGGTGCGCACCATGCGCTGCGCGCCGGTCTGCCGCTCGATGGCACGGCAGCGCACCCCGGCCATGATGCTGACGTGCAGCGCGTCGCCCAGATGCGCTCGGCAGTCGGCCGCGGCCTGCGCGAACTGCTGCGGCTTCACCGCCCAGACCACGGCCTGCGCTTCGCGCAACGCGGCGTTGGGCGCTTCCAGAATCTGCACACCGGGAAAGCGTTGCTGCAACCGAGCGCGTTGTTCGGCGAAGGGCTCGACCACGCGCAGGCTGGCGGGTTGCGCCCCCGAGGTCAGCAGCCCGCCGATCAGGGCGCTGCTCATATTGCCGCCGCCGATGAAGGCGGTGATGGGCAGGGAAACGGAGGAGATCGCAGGAGAAGTCAGGTTCGCATTCATACCGCACATTATTCCTGCAAGTCGGCGCCTGCAATTCACCGATAATTCTTGCTCCATGCGTGTTCTTGCCCTCGATACCAGCACCGAAGCCCTGAGCGTTGCGCTCAGCGTGGACGGCCGCTGCCGCAGCTTCGACGAAGCCGGCGGCCCGCGCGCCTCGCAGCGGCTGCTGCCTTTGTGTGCCGAGTTGCTGCGCACGGCCGGGCTGCAATTCGCCGATCTCGACCTGATCGGCATGGGCGCCGGGCCGGGCGCATTCACCGGGCTGCGCACGGCCGCGTCGGCGGCGCAGGGGCTGGCCTATGCCCTGCACCTTCCGGTGGCGCGCGTCGACACGCTCATGGCGCAGGCGGAAACCGCCTTTGCGCTGCTGCACAGCGACGGTACGGTGTTGCCCGATCCGGTGCAAGCCGAGCCGGGCACGGTGGTGCTCGTGGCGAACGACGCGCGCATGGGCGAGTTGTATTGGGAGCTGTTTCGCGCCCAGACATCGGGCTGGCAAAGTCTGCACCGGCCAACCGTGCAGCGGCCCGAGCACGCGGTGCTAGCCTGGGCCGAGGTGCTGGCCGATCTGCCCGAACATCTGGAGACCGGTGTGCTGCCCCGCTTGCTGGCCTGCGGCAATGCCTGGAGCGAACATGCAGACGCCCTCTCCGCCGCCTTCGCCTCGCACGCCAGCGACAACCCGCGCCTGTTCGCCCTGAACCGCGCGGTACTGCGCGCCGTGGCCTGCACGCCGTCGGCCGCCGCCGTGGCCCGGCTGTCGCTGCAGCAACACGCCGCCGGGCTGACCGTGTCTGCGGCGCTGGCGCAACCTATTTATGTCCGCGACAAAGTGGCCTTGACCACGGCGGAGCGCGAACTGGCTCGCGCTGCCTTATGAACGCCCGGCTGCGTCCGCACGACTCGTCTGGCGCCATTGCCCCGGCTGGTCAGTCGGCGCACGCCCTGCGACCGATGACCCCCGCCGACCTCGACGCCGTGGCGCAGATCGAAAACTCGGTGTACGACTTTCCCTGGAGCCGGGGCAACTTCGCAGACTCCCTCACCGCACAGTATCACGCGCAGGTGCTCACCGACGAGACCGACACCGTGCGCGGCTATTTCGTGGCCATGCCCGGCGTGGAAGAAATGCATCTGCTCAATATCTCGGTCGATCCCGCGGTGCAGGGCCAGGGTTTGAGCCTGCTGATGCTCGATGCCGTGGTTTTGCTCAGCCGGGCCGATGGCGCCTACCTGCTCTGGCTGGAAGTGCGTCCGAGCAATACCCACGCCGTGCGCATTTACGAGCGCTACGGCTTCTACCCCATCGCCCGCCGACGCGACTATTACCCCTCGGTAGATACACAAGGCCGCGCCAGCCGGGAAGACGCACTGGTGATGTCCGCGCAGGTGGACGATCTGCTGCAACGCCGCGGCCTGCGTCCAGCCTGACCGCGCCCCGTCCGCATGACTGAGCCCAGCCCTCGCCTCACCCCGCAAACCCTGCAGTGGACGCAGGCGCTCGGCTTGGGGCCGTTGTTCGTGCGGCGCGAAGTTCTGCGCGAGCAGCAAGCTCAGCTCGCTGTCGAAGCCGCAGCCGAAGGCATTGCAACGCCCGCCGCTGCAAAACCGGTCGCGCAACCGCCCAAGCCCAACCGCCCCGTCCCGTCGCCACGACCCACGTCCTCCATCCCCATCGCGGATGCCGCGCGGATTGAAGCCATCGCCCGCATGGACTGGGACGAGCTGCAAGCCGGCGCTCAGGCCTGCCGCGCCTGCAAACTCGGCAGCAGCCGACACCAGGCCGTGTTCGGCAGCGGCTACACGCAAGCCCGCTGGATGATCATCGGCGAGGCGCCCGGCGCTGAAGAAGACCGCCAAGGCCAGCCCTTTGTCGGCGCCGCGGGGCAATTGCTCGACGCCATGCTGCAGGCCATCGGCCTGGACCGCAGCGCCGACGACCCCGAGCGCGCGGTTTACATCGCCAATGTGCTCAAGTGCCGTCCGCCAGGCAACCGCAACCCCGAGCCCGAAGAAGTGGGCCAATGTGCGCCCTGGCTAGAGCGCCAGGTGGCCCTGCTGCAGCCGCAGCTCATTCTCGCTTTGGGCCGGTTCGCAGCGCACAGCCTGCTCGGCAGCCAAGCGCCCATCAGTCAGTTGCGCGGGCAGGTGCACGAGATCGCCGGAATTCCCGTCATCGTGAGCTATCACCCGGCCTATCTGCTGCGCAACCCGGCCGACAAGGCCCGCGTCTGGCGCGACCTGTGCTTCGCCCGCGATCTTGCCGACGCCGCGGCAGCAAAAACCGCAGAAACTCAGTCCGAGTCCGAATAAGACCGGCCTGTCTGCGCCATGCGCAACACGATTTCTGCGACTTTTTTCACGCTTTTTGGCGCCGCGATCACAGCGCATGGGGTTGACCCTGAGCGGCGCCCACAGGTCAATCCAGAACAATGTAAAGAATCAAACAAAGGGCGCAATGCCGCGTTTTGCACCGCAAAGTCATACCGGGGGGTATGACCGGCACCGCCCGCAAACCTGGAGAGAGACATGCAGATCGACACCGCTTTTTTCATCAATGCCATCGGCATTGCCATCATGATCTACGGTCTGGTGGATGTTTTGCTGCTGCGCAGCAAGATTCCCGGCGGGCAGGTGGGCAAAGCGTGGAAGGGCCTGACCCTGTTGATCGGGCTGTTTACCGCGGGCTATCTCGTCTCGCCCTTTTTCAGCACTCTGCCCGCAGATTCCATCCGCATCATCGTCTCGCTGATCTTCCTGTTTGGCGCGGTGTACGTGATCCTTACCGTGCGTCTGCTTTACCGCATCATCGCCGAGCTGGCGTCCTGACCGCATTGTGCTCAACAAAAAAGCCCGGTTAGACCGGGCTTTTTCGTAGGTGCGAATGAAGACTTCGCAAACGATCAGTGCATTTCGTCGCGGATGTAGAGATCGCCCTTCAGGCTGGCGATATAGGCCGCGATGTCCTGCAGATCCTGCGTGTTGTACTGCGCCACCATGCCGCTCATGATGGCGTTGTTGCGGCCATATAGCGGGGTCTGGTGCTTGGCCTGGTATTGCTGCAGGGCGTGGAACAGATAGCTTTGGTATTGCCCAGCCAGTTTGGGATAGTTGGGGGCGATAGGTTTGTCGAGACCGGCCCCGTGGCAGGCAATGCAGCCGCCTTTGTTCACCAGTTCTTCACCCTTTTTGATGTCGGCGGCGTTGGCCAGTTGGGACATTTGGGCCAGGGCCAAGGCAGTCGCTGCCAGCAGAACAATTTTTTTCATCAAGGATCTCCGCGCTCGTTATTTGATGGGCTGGCCTTTGGCCGTAGCGTAGTAGGCGGCAATATCGGCCATTTGCTGGTCGGTCAGCGACGCGGCGATGGCGCGCATGGTCGGGAAACGGCGGTTGCCGTTTTTGTATTCCTTCAACGCATCGACGATGTATTGCGCGTTTTGCCCGTTGATCATGGGCACGGCAAAAATTTCAGGGAAGGAGGAGCGATAGCCGCCCCCCATGTTGTGGCAGCCCTGGCAGCTGGCCACGAGCTTGGCGCCTTCTGCGGCATTGCCAACGACGTTCTGCGCGTGGGCGGACGCCGCAAGCATCAGGGAAGCGAGAAAGAGGACTTTTTTCATCATTGCAGGCGCGAGAGTCTTGAGAGCCATCAAACAAGCGCCCCATTATAGGGAGGCAGCACGCCTCATCGCGTCATTTTGTCGCAGTCAAGACTTAACGCGTTCCTGAATTGACAAAACGCAGACTCCATGCCTTTGAATCAAGATGTAACCAGCTCCTGACCGGCGAAGCCTTGCCGATAGTCTTCGGGCAGCATGTCGCACAGTTGCTGCCTGACCTTGTCCGCCTGCACTGATCCGGCGATCTCGGCGATGAGGGCGAGACATTCCTGTAGCGCGGCCAGCACGGCCTTCGGCTGGTCGGCGGCGCGCAGGTGCGCCCGTGCCGGCCCGCTCTGAGCGCCGAGCAGTCGCTCCAGCATGTCGAACATATACATGCGCGACAAGGCTATGGAGCGCCGCGGCGGCGGCGCTACGGCTTGCGCCAGTTGCGACGCCGCCACGCTGGATGGGCTCGGCTCGGATGCCGAATAAGCCTGAACGGATGCATTCGAGGTCCGCTTCAGCGGCGCCTCCACAGGCTCCGGCGCATTCGCAAACCCCACACGCTCGACATAGCCAGCGGCGAGCAGTTCCCGCGCGAGTTCCTGCACTTCTTGCCCCATCAAGGCGCACAACTCGCCGATGGCGCGCTGGCCGTCGCACAGAATCAGCACATGCCGCTGCCTTGCACTCAGTGCCTGACTGCGCTGCTGTTGCTCGCGGCGGCCGGCCGAGGTTTTTCGCAACACATCAGCCAAGGTCAAGTTGCTCATTCCACCCCCTTAAAAGAGGGGGTACTGTAAAGATTGCAAATGACCGCGGCGTGACACCGCAAGCGTAAAATCTACCTTCTGGCCATCGCCGCCCTTCAAGGCGTGACCGAGCTGTTTCCCATTTCCAGCCTGGGGCACAGCATTCTGATTCCGGCCCTCTTTCATTGGCCCATCGACCGCACGGCAGACTGGTTTCTGCCCTTCATCGTGGTGCTGCATCTGGGCACGGCCACCGCGCTGCTGATCTATTTCTGGCGCGACTGGGCGCGGCTGATCGGTGGCTGGCTGCGCGCCGGCGGCAAGGCGTCCAACCCCGACGCCCGTCTGCTCTGGCTAATCGTGGCGGGCACCATTCCGGCCGGGCTGCTCGGCCTGCTGCTGGCGCACAAGATCAAGGCGCTGTTCGGCGGCTCCACCTTCGCGGCGATCGCGCTGATGCTCAACGGCCTGCTGCTGCTGGGCGGCGATGCGCTCAAGCACCGGCGCGGGCTGATCGCCCTGCCGGAACTGGGCTGGCTGCGCGCCTTCCTCATTGGCCTGGCGCAGGCGCTGGCCCTGATTCCGGGGTTTTCGCGCTCCGGGGCCACGCTGGTCGCCGGTCTGGGCCTGGGCTTGAACTATGCCGACTCGGCGCGGTTTTCGTTTTTGCTCGCCACGCCCATCATCGCCGCGGCGGGCGTGCTGGAAGTGCCCAAGCTGATGCACGCCGGCGTGCCGCATGAACTGCTGGGCACGATTGCCGCGGCCGGGGTGCTGGCCGGGGTGTTCGCCTGGCTGTCCACCTGGTTTTTGATGCGCTGGTTCACCGACCACGAAATGAAGGCGCTGCGGCCGTTCGGCATTTACTGCCTGCTGCTGGGCGCGGTGGCGTTGCTTGTCGGCTGAGCCTACGTTTTGCCTGAAATTTCGCCTGACAAACACGCCGCCGGGCAACCCCACGCGTTTCTCGCCTACTTGGGGAGCTGACGCGTTGCGGCAGGTCTGGAGGCAGTCAACAGCGCCTGCACCGCAGCCACGCGCCGTCGGCTGACGGGCAGGGTGTCGGGCACGCCGTGCAGATGCAAAGTCCAGGTGGCGTTGTCGGTCTCTGTACTTCCGACCTCGGGTTCCGGCGCGATGCCCTCCGGCGGAGTCATCGGCCGCTCCAGGCTGCGAATCGCGGGCGCCGCGACCAGCGCGCTGCGGTGAATGCGAACGAGATGCTCGGCGTAGCGCTGCTCCAAATCGGTCAATGAAAGGTCCACCAGATACTGCTGCTCGGCGGTACGCAGGGTGGTGTATTTAGCCTCGGCGCGGCAATACAGAATGTCGGCCAGCGGCACGCGCTTGAGCGCGCCATGATGCTGCACCGTCAGGTACACGGTTTCCACCGCTGCCGGCGCCTGCTGCTCCGCCCCCTGGGCACGCAGCCACAGTACGGCCTTGCCCATCGCCTGAGCCAGGCGCTCGCGCCGCACCGGCTTGGTGAGATAGTCGACGGCTGATACGCCGAAAGCATCGAGCGCATGCTGCTCGTGGGCGGTCACGAACACGATGGCGGGATGATGCAGGCCGGGATCGCCCGTCAGCCGCCGGGCCAGTTCCATGCCCGTCTGCCCCGGCATCTGGATATCGAGCAGCAGCACGTCAAAACGCTGCGCACGAAGCAGCACCCAGGCCTCGGCCGCGTCGGCCGCTTCGTCCACTATGGCCTGCGCGGTTTCGGGCAGCTCGGCGAGCAGGCGGCGCAGGCGGCTGCGGGCCAGCGGTTCGTCGTCAACGATGAGCACGTTCATAGCGGTAAGCGTAACCGCGCCCGCCAGCGGGCCAGGCCGTCCTCGACGACTTCACCCTGATCGACCTCGGCCGCAATGTCGTACAGCAGATGCAGGCGCTGGCGAATGTTGCGCAGCGCCGTGCCGGTGCCATGACGGCGCGGTGGGGGCGTGTCGCTCAGCGCGGGCAAGTCGTTGCGCACGGTGACTTCGATCTGCCCCAGCCGCCGGGCCACATCGATGTCGATCTGCACCCTGCGGCTGCTGCGCTCGACGCCATGCCGCACCGCGTTCTCCACCAGCGGCTGCAGGGTCAGCGCTGGAATGCGGATTTGCAGCAGGGTGTCGTCGACCTGCCATTGCACCCGCATGCGCTCGCCGAAACGCACCGACTCGATGTCGAGGTAGCGCCGCGCCAGATCCATTTCCTGCTCCAGCGTGACCAGCGTGCCCGGCTTGCCCACGCTGGCGCGGAACAGTTCGGCCAGATCGTCGAGCACGGTCTCGGCGCGCTCGGGCTGCTCGCGCACCAGGGCGCTGGCGGCGTTGAGGGTGTTGAACAGAAAGTGCGGGCGGATGCGCGACTGCAGTTCGCTCAACCGCGCCTGCATGTCGATCGGCGTGAAGGCCCGTGCGCGCAGTTGCAGATAGTGCACGAAGACCAGCGCCAGCGCCGCCCCCGCCAGCGCAGCCTGCCAGGGCTGCTGCGCAGCGCGCGGCGCAAGCGCGTCGAACAAGGGCTGCACCAGCAGATTCAAACCCAGCGCCGAAAAGGCGCCCAGCGCCATGGCCACGACCAGCACCGCGGCGGCACCCCGCAGCCGCCACAGCCGCTGGGTCATGCACATCAGCGCCAGCCAGAGCAGCGCGGCGGGCTCCACCCAAGAGAGCAGCAACAAGGCGCCGATACGGCCTTCCCCTTGCGGCCACTGCAGCAACACGAGCAGCGCCAAAAGCAGATTGAGCGCCACCAGCGCGCGCACCAGACTGCCAGCGCCGCAGATGTCGAGGCGCACTGCGGTTTCGGTGGAAGGGGTCGGTTCAGCAGTCATCTGGGGCATCAAGCAGCTTGATCCTGAAGGCTTCTCTAAAATTGGTGGTTTCGACCCAGGCGCCCATGGCGTCACAACGCTCGCTTTGCGAGGCCAATCCATGCACGATCAATTCGAACACAAGCAGCAAGCCTGGTCCGCGCGTTTTTCCGAGCCGGTCAGCGCTCTGGTGCAGCGCTACACCGCCTCGGTAGATTTCGACCGGCGGCTGGCGCTGTTCGACATCGACGGATCGCTGGCGCACGCCACCATGCTGGCCGAGCAAGGCATTCTCAGCGCGGACGACCTCGCGGCCATTGAGCGCGGCATGGCGCAGATCCGTACCGAAATCGACTCCGGCGCATTCGAGTGGAAGCTCGAACTCGAAGACGTCCATCTCAACATCGAGGCCCGCCTGACCCAGCTTGCGGGCGACGCCGGCAAGCGACTGCACACCGGTCGCAGCCGCAACGATCAGGTGGCCACCGACATCCGCCTATGGCTGCGCGACAGCATCGACCAGAGCATCGCTCAACTCCGTGCGCTGCAGCGCGCGTTGGTGCAACTGGCCGCACAGCATGCCGACACCATCATGCCGGGCTTCACGCATCTGCAGGTGGCGCAGCCGGTGAGTTTCGGCCACCATCTGCTGGCTTATGTGGAAATGTTCGGTCGCGATGCTGAGCGCCTGCGCGACTGCCGTGCCCGCGTGAATCACCTACCCTTGGGCGCTGCCGCGCTGGCTGGCACCACTTTCCCGATCAACCGCCCGCGCGTGGCCGAACTGCTGGGCTTTGACGGCGTCTGCCAGAACTCGCTCGACGCCGTGAGCGACCGCGACTTCGCCATCGAGTACAACGCTGCCTGCGCGCTGATCATGGTGCATATCAGCCGTTTCAGCGAAGAGCTGGTGCTGTGGATGAGCCCGGCCTTCGGCTTCATCGACCTGGCCAAACCCGGACGTGCCCGAGCTCGCCCGCGGCAAGACCGGACGGGTCACCGGCCATTTGATGAGCCTGCTGATGCTGATGAAGGGCCAGCCCCTGGCCTATAACAAAGACAATCAGGAAGACAAGGAGCCGTTGTTCGACACCGCCGACACGGTGATCGACACCCTGCGCATTTTCACCGACATGGTCGGTGGCATCCGCGTGAAGGCCGAGGCGATGGAGCGCACCGCGCTGCAGGGTTACTCCACCGCCACTGACCTGGCCGACTATCTCGTGCAAAAGGGGCTGCCCTTCCGCGACGCGCACGAGGCGGTGGCTAAAGCCGTGCGATTTGCGGTGGAGCGCGGCATCGGCCTGGAAGACATCAGCCTGAGCGATCTGCGCAGTTTCTCGCCGCTCGTCGGCGAAGACGCGCCCGAAGCGCTCAAGCTGCAGGGCTCACTCGCCGCGCGCGACCATCTGGGCGGCACGGCGCCGAACCAGGTGCGTGCACAGGTGGCGCGCTGGCAAGCCACGCTCGGCGACGCATAAAACGAAGTGATCAGACGAAGCGCTCAGGCGCGCGGCAAGGTCACGCCGTGCTGCCCTTGGTACTTGCCGCCGCGATCCTTGTAGCTGACTTCGCAGACCTCATCGCTCTCGAAGAACAGCACCTGCGCGCAGCCCTCGCCCGCGTAAATCTTGGCGGGCAGCGGTGTGGTATTAGAGAACTCCAGCGTCACATAACCTTCCCACTCGGGCTCGAACGGTGTGACGTTGACGATGATGCCGCAGCGGGCATAGGTGCTCTTGCCCAGGCAGATGGTGAGCACATTGCGCGGAATGCGGAAGTACTCCATCGTCCGCGCCAGCGCGAAGCTGTTGGGCGGGATGATGCACACGTCGCCACGAAAATCGACAAAGGACTTTTCATCGAAGTTCTTCGGATCGACGATGGTGCTGTTGATGTTGGTGAAGATCTTGAATTCATTGGCGCAACGGATGTCGTAGCCGTAGCTCGACGTGCCATAGCTGATGATGCGGTGTCCATCGACCTCGCGCACTTGCGCGGGCTCGAACGGCTCGATCATCGCCGTGTTTTGCGCCATGCGGCGGATCCACTGATCTGATTTGATGCTCATGATGTCGGGACAGTCTGGCTCAAGACTGCGGCAATAAGGCAGATAGACGCAACCATACCGCACCCGCCAGGTCGTCGGAGTGAAGCCAGCCGGGATAGCGGTTCGAGGTAGGCATGCGGCGTGCGGAAATAAAAAACCCGGGCGATCAGCCCGGGCTCAATTGCACTGAATGCTCAGGGCTTGCTGGTCGGAAACGGCCAGGCCGCTTGCGGATTCAGCTTGGTTTGCGCGGTCGCTGCTTTTTTGGCGGGAGCAGTTGCGGCCTTCTTCGCCGGTGCCGCTTTTTTCGCAGGCGCAGCCTTCTTCGCCGGTGCTGCTTTCTTCGCAGCAGGTGCGGCTTTCTTAGCCGGTGCGGCCTTCTTTGCAGGAGCAGCCTTCTTCGCCGGAGCAGCCTTCTTCGCCGGAGCAGCCTTCTTCGCCGGTGCGGCTTTCTTCGCTGGCGCGGCCTTCTTCGCAGGAGCCGCCTTCTTAGCCGGTGCGGCCTTCTTCGCAGGAGCAGCCTTCTTCGCCGGAGCCGCCTTTTTCGCGGGTACAGCCTTCTTCGCCGGTGCTACTTTCTTCGCGGGCGTCGCTTTCTTCGCCGGTGCCGCTTTTTTTGCAGTTGCCATGGTGATTCTCCTTGATCAAGTCTTTTGAAGTTGAGCCGGTCGCCAAATCGCGTCCGAGCGCCTCACGGCCCCGCCTCCCGGCGGTTTCCAGTACGGGACATCGGCACGGCGTTCAGCCGGCACCACCTGCGATCGGCTCAGCGCTGATCCGTGCAGGGGATTCACTTCCTTCGGCATCAAAGCCGGTGCGGGAAGGAATGGGGAACGGCGCGCCATGCGCTCACCTCTGGTCATCCAGAGCATGAGGCGCAGACCGGCGCACCAGAATTGATCGAGCAGGGAGGCAGGCATCACCATGGACGCCCCCATGCGTTGCGCGACAAAAAACAGAGGAGGAGACTCCACCCGCCGACTCTGCGCGGCCGGACGTATCGGGGTGGAAGGGACTCGGTCAACAATCACTCTGTTGTGCGTGCTCGCAGGTTATTCAGGCGTCATTCCCAAGACAGCGCGCCGCCGGATTGGTACTCGATCACCCGGGTCTCGAAGAAGTTGCGTTCCTTCTTCAGGTCGATCATTTCACTCATCCAGGGGAAGGGGTTCTCTTCGTTGGGGAAGATGGCGTCGAGACCAATCTGCACCGCACGGCGGTTGGCGATAAAGCGCAGATAGCCTTTGAACATCGATGCGTTCAGACCCAGCACGCCGCGGGGCATGGTGTCTTCGGCATAGCGATACTCAAGCTCGACCGCCTGATGGAACAGGCCGGTGAGCTCGCGCTTGAATTCCGGGGTCCAGAGATGCGGATTCTCCAGCTTGATCTGGTTGACCAGATCGATGCCGAAGTTGGTGTGCATGGACTCGTCGCGCAGGATGTACTGGTATTGCTCGGCCGCCCCGGTCATCTTGTTCTGCCGCCCCATCGACAGGATCTGGGTGAAGCCGACATAGAAGAACAACCCTTCCATGAGGCACGCGAACACGATGATGGAACGCAGCAGCTCCTGATCGTTGCGCTCCGAACCCCCGAAAGCCGAAGTGCGAAACTCGGGGTTGGTCAGGGTATCGATGAAGGGAATGAGGAACTCGTCCTTGTCGCGGATGGACGCGATCTCGTGATAGGAGTTGAAGATCTCGCTTTCATCGAGGCCTATGGATTCGACGATGTACTGATAGGCGTGGGTGTGGATGGCTTCTTCGAAAGCCTGGCGCAGCAGATACTGGCGGCATTCGGGGTTGGTGATGTGGCGATAGGTGCCCAGCACGATGTTGTTGGCGGCGAGCGAATCGGCCGTGGTGAAAAAGCCGAGGTTGCGCTTGATGATGAGACGCTCGTCATCGGTCAGGCCGTTGGGGTCTTTCCACATCGCGATGTCGCGCGACATGTTCACCTCCTGCGGCATCCAGTGATTCGCGCAGGACGCCAGATACTTGTCCCAGGCCCATTTGTATTTGAACGGGACGAGTTGGTTGACATCGACACTGCAGTTGATGATGCGCTTGTCTTCGGCGCGCACCCGCGCGGTGGAGGCCGCGCGTTGGCTGTAGAGGTCTGCGGCCACCGCCAATGCTGGCGTCGATGCGGCTGCGGATTGAAGCGAAGCCGAGGCACCGCCCATGGATTGAAGTGAACGCTCCGCCAGCGCACCTTGCGCGGGGCTTGCAGAGTTCTGTTGTGGTTCGTCCCAAGTAAGCATGTTCATGACCTTCCGTGAATTATCAAGTGTTCAGCGCAAAGGCTCAACACCGATGCAGTGAGGATGCGTGGTTTGTGCGGCGCATGTTGTGCAGGCGCATCGCAAGTGGCATGCCGCTTGATCACTTGTGATGCGCCGCAACGGTTTGCAGCGCTTACTGACAGGCCTCGCATTCCGGGTTGTCGATGGCACAGTAGCGGATGTCACCCGACTGCACCACGGCCTGTGCCGAAGCCGAAGCTAAAGCCGAAACCGACTCGCTTGGCGACTGCGGCACGGCGTTGAGCTGACCCGCCTTGACCGTGGACTTCTCGGCATGCGTGGCGCCGATAGTGCGCAGGTAGTAGGTGGTCTTGAGGCCACGCAGCCAAGCCAGCTTGTAGGTATCGTCGAGCAGCTTGCCCGATGCATTGGCCATGTAGATGTTGAGCGACTGCGCCTGGTCGATCCATTTCTGGCGGCGCGCCGCAGCCTCGATGATCCACTGGGTATCGGTCTCGAAGGCGGTGGCATACAGGGCTTTGAGATCGGCGGGAATGCGGTCGATGCGCTGGGTGCTGCCATCGAAGTACTTGAGGTCGGCCACCATCACTGCGTCCCACAGGCCACGCGCCTTGAGGTCGCGCACCAGATATTGATTGATGACGGTGAACTCGCCCGACAGATTCGATTTGACGTACAGGTTCTGGAAGGTCGGCTCGATGCAGGCGTCGACGCCGACGATGTTGGAGATGGTGGCCGTGGGCGCGATGGCCACGCAGTTGGAGTTGCGCATGCCGTGCTGCGCAATCTGCGCGCGCAGGGCGTTCCAGTCGAGGGTGCTGGAGGTGTCGGCCTCGACATAGCCGCCGCGCTGCTCGGCCAGCAGCTTCAGACTGTCCATGGGCAGAATGCCTTGATCCCAAAGCGAGCCGCCGTAACTGCTGTAGCGGCCGCGCTCGCGTGCCAGTTCGCTCGACGCCCAGTAAGCCTCGTAGCAAACCGCCTCCATCGACCGATCGGCAAATTCCACGGCTTGTTGCGAACCATAGGGAATGCGCAGCTGATACAGACAGTCCTGAAAGCCCATGATGCCCAGACCCACTGGCCGGTGCTTCATATTGGCGTTGCGCGCCTTGGCCACGGCGTAGTAGTTGATGTCGATCACGTTGTCGAGCATGCGCATCGCGGTCTGGATGGTGCGCTTGAGCTTGGCCTGGTCGATGACCTTGGTGCCGTCTGGCGCGTCTTTCAGATGGGCAACCAGGTTGACCGAGCCGAGGTTGCACACCGCGATCTCGCTCTCGTTGGTGTTGAGCGTGATCTCGGTGCAGAGGTTGCTCGAGTGCACCACGCCTACATGCTGCTGCGGGCTGCGCACATTGCACGCATCCTTGAAGGTGATCCAGGGATGGCCGGTTTCGAACAGCATCGACAGCATCTTGCGCCACAGTTGCACCGCGGGCAGGGTCTTGAACAGCTTGATTTCGCCCAGCGCGGCCTTCTGTTCGTAGCGGGTATAGGCCTGCTCGAAGTCCTTGCCGAACTTGTCGTGCAGGTCGGGCACGTCGGCCGGGCTGAACAGCGTCCAGTCGCCCCCTTCCATCACCCGCTTCATGAATAGATCGGGTACCCAGTTGGCGGTGTTCATGTCGTGCGTACGGCGGCGATCGTCGCCGGTGTTCTTGCGCAGTTCCAGGAACTCTTCGATGTCGAGGTGCCAGGTTTCCAGATAGGCACAGACCGCGCCCTTGCGCTTGCCGCCCTGGTTCACTGCCACCGCGGTGTCGTTGACCACTTTGAGGAAGGGCACGACACCCTGGCTCTTGCCGTTGGTGCCCTTGATATGACTGCCCAGGGCACGCACGCGCGTCCAGTCGTTACCCAGACCGCCGGCGAACTTGGACAACAGCGCGTTCTCCTTGATGGCCTCGTAGATGCCGTCCAGATCGTCCGCCACGGTGGTGAGGTAGCAGCTCGACAGTTGCGAACGGCGGGTGCCCGCATTGAACAGGGTGGGCGTGCTCGACATGAAATCAAAGCTGGAGAGCAGCTCGTAGAACTCGATGGCGCGCGCCTCGCGGTCGATTTCGTTGAGCGACAAGCCCATGGCCACGCGCATGAAAAAGGCCTGCGGCAGCTCGATGCGACGGCCATCTTTGTTCACCCGCGTATCGGCACGATTGGCGAGGAAATAACGGTCGTACAGCGTTTGCAGACCCAGGTAATCGAACTGCAGGTCGCGCTCGGCCTTGAGCGCGGCACCCAGACGGGCCAGGTCGAACTGCCCGAGCCGCTCGTCGAGCAGTTCGAGCTCGACACCCTCCTTGATGCAGCGCGGAAAATACTCGGCGTAGCGGTGGGTCATCTGCTCCTGCGGAATGTCCTCGTTCAGCGTCTCGCGGCGCATGGTGTGCAACAGCAGGCGCGCGGTGACCTTGGAGTAGTCGGGGTCGCGCTCGATCAGGGTGCGCGAGGCGAGGATGGAGGCCTTGTAAACCTCGAGCATCGGCACGCCGTCGTACAGATTGCGCAGAGTTTCCGCCACGATGGGGGCCGCCTTCACATCCGCACTCAGATTGACGCAGGCGGATTCGATCAGGCTCACCAGAGCGGCCTGATCGAGCGGTCTGCGCAGACCGCCGTCGAGCACATGCAGCACCGGGGCGCTCTCTTGTTGCTCTGCAGCCGCTTTTTGCTTGGCCCGCTCTTGTGTGCGGCGTTCGCGGTACAGCACATAGGCGCGCGCCACCTCGTGCTGGCCAGTGCGCATCAGCGAGAGTTCGACCTGGTCCTGAATGTCTTCAATATGAAAGGTGCCGCCGCTGGGACGGCTACGGAGCAGGGCGCGCACGACGTTTTCGGTCAGCGCATTCACTGTTTCGCGCATGCTGGCCGAGGCCGCACCCTGCCCGCCTTGCACGGCCAGAAAGGCCTTGGTCATCGCCACGGCGATTTTGCTCGGCTCAAACCCGACCACGGCCCCGTTGCGTCGGATGATCTTGTAGTCTGAAAAATCACCCAGTGCGACCTGCTGTTGCGTATCCACCTCGGGGTGTGCGAGGTGTTGCGGGACAGCAGTGGATTCGGTGGCGGCGGTGGTCTGGGACATCGGGACTCCTTGAGGGCAGATGGGCCGCGCAGCAAATCTGACTGGCTCACGGCGCTGCGAGCGAACATGAACGCCGCAAGAAAGCAGCACGGACAAAGCAATAAAGACGAATGAGGGCAAATCGGGGACGAACCGAGAGAGCGCGCAAGCATTTCCAGCCTTGCGAAGCCGCAGTCTCAGACCGCGATCCGGCATCCCTCTCAAACCGGCAAGACACTATATCTAGCGTCTGGCGGAATTTCAACCACTATTCGTAGTGTGGGACAAATTGACAGCCAGCCCACAGCTTATGCACAGGTTCATGCACAAAGTCTGCCCCTGGAGCGGCCTCGGACAAACCCGCAGGGGTGCTCAGAACGGCTGAAATGGAAAGGCCGATGTCGGCAGGGCCAGGCCGTTTTTGAGCTGGCGCCAGTCGAAGCCGACGCCTGGATCGGTCTTGCGCCCTGGCGCAATGTCGCTATGCCCGACCCATGCGCGCAAGGGATAGCGCGCGAGCAGTTCAGATCCCAGTGCGATCAGGGTGTCGTACTGCTCGGGCTCGAACGGCTCATCGTCGCTCCCTTCGAGTTCGATGCCGATGCTGAAATCGTTGCATCGCACGCGCCCGGCATAACGCGATGCGCCGGCATGCCAAGCGCGCCGGTCACAGGACACATATTGCGTGAGCACACCATCGCGCTGCACCACAAAATGCGCCGAGACCCTGAGACCTTCGAGCGCGGCAAAAGCCGGGTGCGCCCGCGGATCGAGCCGATTGCAAAACAACTGCTCGATCGCCTCGCCGCCATATTGACGCGGCGGCAGAGCGATGCAGTGGATCACCAGCAAATCGATCGGCATGCCCGCGGGCCGCTCATCCTGATTGGGAGACGGCATATGTCGGGCGTGGGGCATCCAGCCTGCGTCCCGACTAGCCGTACTGAAGGGGGGCGACATGATCAGAGAGGATCGTCCGGCGGCGCTTCAGCCGGGTCGCGCACGTCGAGGCGCTCCATGCGGTAGCGGATCTGACGCAGATTCAGCCCCAGCAACTGCGCGGCCGCGGTGCGATTGAAGCGGGTGCGCCGCAGCGCCTCGCAGAGGATGCTGCGTTCAACCTGATCGAGGTAGGCCCCTAAGTCGGGAGGCAGGGGCGATTGCGCTTCGAACCGGGCCATGGGGGGCTGGGGCGACTGAGGCGGCTGAGGCTCCGGGGCATGCTGCGCAACGATTGGGGTGATCGGCGGGTCCGCCGGTCGCGGCATGGATGGCGCCGTCGTGTCGGGCAGGATGGTGGTGATCGGCAAAGCCGTCGCAGAGGTCAGCACTTCGGCGACGCGGGCGCCACTGCCCTGCAGCTCGATGTCTTCAGGGCCGATCAGATCTTGTGCAGCCAGGGCCGCAGCCCGGTGCAGCAGATTTTCCAGCTCGCGCACATTGCCTGAGAAACGATGCTGGCGCAGGTGCTCAAGCGCAGCCGGGCTCAGCCGCAGACCGGGCCGCGCATTGTCGCGGCGGATGTCGCCCAGCAACGCCTCGACCAGTACCGGCAGATCATCCAGCCGGTCGCGCAGCGGCGGCAGAGTGACCGCGATGACGTTGAGGCGGTAGAACAAATCCTGCCGAAACTGGCCCTGCTCCACCATGCGTTCCAGATGTCGGTGGGTGGCGCTGACCAGGCGCACATCCACCGCGATTTCGGCCGTCTCGCCCACCGGGCGCACGCGCCGCTCCTGCACGGCGCGCAGCAGCTTGGCCTGCATCGCCAGAGGCAGTTCGCCGATCTCGTCGAGAAACAGCGTGCCGCCCTGCGCCGCGGCAAAGAAGCCGGCATGATCGGACATCGCCCCGGTGAACGCGCCCTTGCGGTAGCCGAAAAACTCGGCCTCCAGCAATTGCTCGGGAATGGCGCTGCAGTTCACCGGAACGAACGGCCCGCTGGCGCGGGCGCTGCACTCATGCACGGCCTTTGCGGCCAGCTCCTTGCCGGTGCCCGACTCGCCCTGGATGAGCACGGGCGCCATGCTGCGGGCCACGCGCTGCAAGGTCTGTTTAAGGGCGCGCATCACCCCAGACTCACCCACCATGCGTTGCAATGCGCTGCTGGTCGGCGCCTGCACTTCCACATCGACCGCTGCGAGGGCCGCATGCACGGTGCGACGCAGCGCCGCCAGATCGACCGGCTTGCTCAAATAGTCGAACGCTCCGGCCTTGAGCGCCGCCACCGCGTTGCCCGCACTGCCGTAGGCGGTAATGACGATGGACTTCTCAAAGCGGTCGGGCTGGGCTTCCAGCCAGCGCAGCAACTCCAGCCCCTCGCCGTCAGGAAGACGCATATCGGTGAGCATGAGGGAGTAGCGCCTGCGCGCCAACTGCTCGCGCGCCTGCGCCACAGTTTCAGCCACGTCGATCTGCCAGCCTTCATGCACCAGGCTCAGGGTGTAGAGCTCGCGCAGATCGGGTTCGTCGTCGACGATGAGAATACGCACATCCGCTGGATTCATGCCTTAAGAGCCCGGTGCGATTTGAATGACAAAAGAACCGCGCTCCTGCGGCGTGCCCTCGCGCTCGAGGCGGTAGAGCAGGCGCGCGCCGTTGCGCAAGCACAGTTCGTGAGAAATATACAAGCCCAACCCGACGCCCCGGCTGCTCGTGGTGCGAAACGGCTCGAACAGCTGCGCGCGCAGTTCGGCGTCGATCAGCGGCCCATCGTTGGAGACCTGGATTTCCCGCACCTGCCCGGCGCCGAGTTGCCGCATCTCGATCGCCCGCAGCTGGTTGCTCGCATAGCGCCGCGCGTTACTCAGCAGATTGACCAACACCCGTCGCAGATGCAAGGCATCGAAGCGGATCTGCGCTGCGTCGTCCTGAATGAACAGACCGATGCGTCCCTGATCCGGTTGGTCGAATTCGGCATGCAGCTCGCGCATCAACGGCGCGCAAAGCATCAGCCCAATTTCACGCGGTGCGGTGCGGCCCAGCTCCAGCACATCCTCGACGGTGCGGTTGATGCGCTCGACGTTCTGGCCGATGAGATGATGCAGGCGTTCGAGCTGCACCGCATCGCCCGCGAATTCGCGAGCGAGCTGGTTGGCCTGCCCGATCGCCCCCAGCGGATTACGGATCTCATGCGCCACGCTGGCCACCAGACGCCCCATCGCCGCCAGCTTTTCCTGCTGAATGCGGGCATCGATCTCCCGCAGATCCTGCAGCACGATGAGATAGCCCACGCCGCCCGGCAGGTTGTCCAGCGTGGACAGACGCAGCAGCAGCTTGCGACCCGCGGGCGTGCGCACCTTGACCTCCAGCGCCTCCTCGCCGTCAATGGCCATGCGCTCCACCTCTTTGCGCACCACCTCGGCCACCGGCAGATCCCGCAAAGCCTTGCGCCCCCCGAGCCAGCGCGCCGTGACCGCATCGCTCCAGGGCAAATCCAGCAACTGTTGCGCGGCCGGATTGAGCGCTTCGAGCACCATGTGTCGATCGACCACCATGACGCCATCGCGCTGCGCCTCGATCACCCGCTGGTTCAAGGCCATCTGCCGCCGGGCGACGGACTCGCTGGCCGCCGCACGCGCTTCTTGCCGCGCCAGTCGTTGCGACAACTGCCAAGTCAGCACCGCCACGGCAAAATAGGCGATGCCGACAAAGGCCGCATTGAGCAGGCGCTGCTCGGCCTCCGCCGCCCCGCCCAGCATCGCGAACCCGGCGCTGCCCAGCAGAATCATCGTCACCAAGGCAGCCACGAACAAGGTGAGCGACAGCGTGCCGTAAATGCCCGCTGCCAACACGGGCAAGGCGTAGATCAGGGCGAATTCGCGCGCGGGATATCCCGCAGTGAACTGCAAGGTGGTGAAGGCCAGCAGATCGACGGCAATCGCGATCAGCACCTGCCAGGCCAGGCCCTGCGTGCGAACGAAACTCCACCAAAGGCTCACGACCGTCAGCGCCACATACAGCAGCGCCACCCCGTAACCCAGTGTGGCGATGGCGGGTTTTTCGGCATGGGGGGCCGCCTGCATCATGGGCAGCAGCACCAGCCAGCCCAGCAACATCAGCGACATGAGCACGCGCGCCGCAGCCAGCACCCGGTAGGTTCGCAGGCGCTCTCGGCCCAGACGCGAAGAAGGCACGAAGGCCGAACCTGAAGAGGCCGCCGCCGGGGCGAACATGGATCGCGCGAACGCGCTTTCAGCGGCGACCGCAGCGCCCGGCTTACGACCCCAGACGGGCATGCTCGTCGCTGCAGTACGGCTTGCCATCGCGCCAGACGCAGCGGCTGGCGGGCGAGTGCACGCCGCAATGCGCGCACGGCAACATCGCCTCGGGAACCTGCGGCGGTTTATTGGGCGAATGCGGCTGTCGCACGCTGCGGGGTTGCTGCGATTTTTTGATGAGCATCAGCCCGACGATCACCACCACAAACAGAACGAGGTACTTCATCGGTGCAAAATCACCTGCAGCACAAAACGCGAACCGACATAGGTGAGCATCAGCAGCACCGTGCCGCCGAACAGCCAGGCCAGCGCCCGCGTGCCCCGCCAGCCCAGAAACACCCGGCCCACCATCAGCACGGCAAAAATTAGCCAGGCCGCGATACCGAAAACCGCTTGATGATTGAACTCGAACGGCTTGCCAAACAATTCCTCGCTGAACGTCGCCGCAAAAATAAGCGAGGCCGTCAGCAGCACAAAACCCACCGCCGCCAAACGATAGGTCAGCTTTTCCAGGGTGAGCAAAGGCAGGCTGCGCGACACGCCCGACACCGCGCCCTTGCGCCGATGCAGCGAACGCTCGGCCGTCCACAGCAAAATGCCGTGAAGCACGGCCGCGCCGAACAGACCATAGGCGGCGATCCCCATCGCCCAGTGCAGCGCGAAAGTGGGCCCGGCGCCGTAAGGCGGCGTAAAGCCTCCGGGGAAAACCCAGCTCAGCAAAATGGAAATGGCCGCCAGCAGACAGATCCAGCTTCTCAACATCTGCAGGGGGTAATACAGGCTCTCCACCCAATACACTGCCGCCACCAGCCAGAACGTGACCGAAAGCGCCTGGGCAAAGCCGAAATGCGGCTGCAACTCGCCGTGCAGCACCATGGCGAAGGTGATGGTCTGCGCGATCCAGGCCAGCGCCATTACCCAGGTCGACCAGCGCTCGGAACGTTGCGTCGCCCCGCTGGTCTCCCCTTCCGCATGGCCCAGCACCAACGCAGGTTTCGGGCGCGACAACACCGCGGCCAACATATAGAAGGCGAAGGCGAGGCTATTCACTAAAATCGACATAGACCAAGTTTAACCGACCCCCCTGCGGTTTTTCAGTGCCGCGTGCGGTGTATGCCAGACTGGCCGCAAGCTCTGCGATCATTGGCCTGCGCAAACGCCCAAACCTCGCTCCAACCTTCCACGCACCATGCTCAACAACCTCACCCAGCGCCTGTCCCGCGTGGTCAAGACCCTCAAGGGTGAAGCACGCATCACCGAAGCGAATATTCAGGAGATGTTGCGCGAGGTACGCCTCGCGCTTCTCGAAGCCGACGTGGCGCTGCCCGTCGTACGCGAATTCACCGCCCGCGTCAAAGAAAAGGCGCTTGGCCAGGAAGTGGTGGGTTCGCTCACCCCCGGTCAGGCGCTGGTCGGCGTGGTGCAGCGCGAGCTTGCCGATCTGATGGGCGGCGACGCCGTGCCGATCAACCTCGCCACCCAGCCGCCAGCCATCGTGCTCATGGCCGGTCTGCAGGGCGCGGGCAAAACCACCACCACCGCCAAGCTGGCGCGGCTGCTGACCGAGCGGCAGAAGAAAAAAGTGCTCACCGTGTCGTGCGACGTCTATCGGCCGGCGGCCATTGCGCAGTTGCAGACCGTGACTGCGCAGGCCGGGGCGGAATTCTTTCCCTCCTCGCCCGACGACAAACCGCTGGACATCGCCCGCCGCGCCGTCGAATTCGCCCGCAGTCACCACTTCGACGTGCTGCTCGTCGACACCGCCGGACGACTGTCGGTGGACGAAGCCATGATGCGCGAAATCAAAGCGCTGCACGCCGCGCTCAAGCCCATCGAAACCCTGTTCGTGGTGGACGCCATGCAGGGTCAGGACGCAGTGAACACCGCGCGCGCCTTCCACGACACCCTTCCGCTGACCGGCATTGTGCTCACCAAACTCGACGGCGACGCCCGCGGCGGCGCGGCGCTGTCGGTGCGGCAGGTCACGGGCGCGCCGATCAAGTTCGCTGGGGTGTCGGAAAAGATCGACGGCCTGGAGCCCTTCGACCCGCGCCGCATGGCCGACCGGATTCTGGGCATGGGCGACATCCTCGCCCTGGTGGAGCAGGCGCAGCGTCAGGTCGATGTCGATGCTGCGCAGCAACTGGCCGCCAAGGTCAAGTCGGGCGCCCAGTTCGATCTCAACGACTTTCTGATGCAGTTGCAGCAGATGAACAAAATGGGCGGCCTGCAGGGCATGCTCGACAAACTGCCGGCCGAGATGCAGGCTAAGGCCGGTCAGGCCGATATGTCCCGCGCCGAGCGCGACATGCGCCGCATGCAGGGCATCATCCACAGCATGACCCCGCAGGAGCGCCACAAGCCCGACGTCATCAAGGCGACGCGCAAACGCCGCATCGCCGCAGGCGCCGGGGTGCAGGTGCAGGAAGTCAACCGCCTGCTCAAGCAATACGAGCAGATGCGCGACATGATGAAAAAAATGAAGGGCGGCAAGATGTTCAAAATGATGCAGCGCATGGGCGGCATGATGCCTCGCTGAGTGCTCGGCGGGACGGGCGACTTCAGCCGGAGCCGCCCGCCACCAGCCAGCGCTGGCGCGCGGCGAGCACCGCGTCGGGATAAGCCGCTTTGCCGCGCGAGCCGTTGTAGCGGCCCAAGGCGTAGAACAAGCTGCCGTTTTCGATGTTGAGGTAGTGCCGCAAAATCACGCAGCCGTAACGCAGATTTACCTGCATGTGAAACAGCCCCGTAATGTCGCCATTGCCGATCTGCTGGGTCCAGAACGGCATGACCTGCATATAGCCCATCGCCCCGGCCGATGAAATGGCATACTTCTTGAAGCCACTTTCCACCTGAATCAAGCCCAGGATCAGCGCGGGCTCCAGCCCGGCGCGGTGCGCTTCGTACCAGACGGTTTGCAGAAAATCGCGCCGCACCGAAAAACCCGGAATGCGGGTTTGCAGCCGCGCCGACTCGGTCGCCAGCCACACCCAGTATTGGGCGAAATGATTGGCGTCGCGAAAATGCGGCTGCGGCGGCGGAGCCTCGGCAATCTGCGCGGCAAGCGCGGTGCGCACCGCGTCGCTGAGTTGCTCTTCCTTTTGCGCGCCAGCCCAGGCAGGCGCAGTGGGCAAGCTCCAGCCCGCGCCGATCGCAGCGCCCGCTCCCGCCGCCTGCAACAGCCACCGACGGCGAGACAGGTCAGGCATGCAACAGCCCTCGGACGGAATCAGCGCTGCAACCGGGCCTGCAACTGCGCGCAGGCGTCAGCCAGCGGCAACACCGTCGGCGCACTCTCTCGGCGGTGCTGATACTCCACCGTGCCCGCAGCAAGACCGCGGTCGGAAATCACCATGCGGTGCGGCACGCCTATCAGTTCCCAGTCGCCCAGCATCACGCCCGGACGCTCGCCGCGGTCGTCCAGCGCCACATCCACGCCTGCGGCGATGAGTTCGGCGTAGAGCGCGTCCGCCGCCTGGCGCACGGCTTCGCTGCGGTCATAACCGATGGGGCAGATCACGGCAGTGAACGGGGCGATCGCATCCGGCCAGATCATGCCCTTGGCGTCATGGTTCTGTTCGATGCAGGCCCCGAGGATGCGGGTGATGCCGATGCCGTAGCAGCCCATTTCCAGCGTTTGCGATTTGCCCTTGTCGTCGAGGAATGTCGCGCCCATCGCGGCCGAATATTTGGTGCCCAGATAGAACACATGCCCCACCTCGATGCCGCGGCAGATCGACAACACGCCTTTGCCGTCCGGGCTGGGATCGCCCGCCTGCACATTGCGGATGTCGGCCACTTCGGGCTCAGGCAGATCGCGCCCCCAGTTGACGCCGGTGTAGTGGAAATCCACCGCATTGGCGCCGACGACGAAGTCGCTCATATTCGCCACGGTGCGATCGGCAATCACGCGCACGGGGTGCACGGTACCGATCGGCCCAAGGTAGCCCGGCGGCGTGCCAAACGTGGCCACAATCTCGGCCTCGGTCGCCATGCGGGTGCTGGCCAGACCGGCGAGCTTGCTCACCTTGACCTCGTTAACCGCATGATCGCCGCGCACCAGCAGCAGCACGATGGTTGCGGCCTGTCCGGGCTTGTCGCCATCCACTGCGAGCACGACCGACTTGAGGGTCTGCTGCAAGGGAATGCCCAGCAGCGAGGCGACGTCTTCGCATTTGGCCGCGCCCGGCGTGGGCGTCTTTTGCAGCGTCTGCGTCGGCTCGGCGCGCGCGGCGATCAACGGCAGAGCTTCGGCCTTCTCGATGTTCGCGGCAAAGTCGGAACCCTCGCAGTAAGCAATGGCATCTTCGCCGGTGTCGGCAATGACGTGAAACTCGTGGCTGAGCGAGCCGCCGATGGCCCCCGAATCCGCCGCCACGGCGCGGAACTCGAAGCCGAAACGCTGGAAAATGCGCACATAGGCGTCGAACATGACGCGGTAGCTGATCTGCGCCGCCTCGAAATCGCGATCGAAGGAATACGCATCCTTCATCGTGAATTCACGCGCGCGCATCACACCGAATCGCGGACGACGTTCATCGCGAAACTTGGTCTGGATGTGATAGAAATTGAGCGGCAGTTGACGCCAGCTCCGCACCTCGCTGCGCACCAGATCGGTCACGACTTCCTCGGAAGTGGGCTGGATCACAAAATCGCGGTCATGGCGGTCTTTGATGCGCAACAGTTCGGGACCGAATTGATCCAGCCGCCCCGTCTCCTGCCAAAGCTCGGCCGGCTGCACCACGGGCATGAGCAACTCGATGGCGCCCGCGCGATTCATTTCCTCGCGCACGATGGCCTCCACCTTGCGGATGCTGCGCAAGCCCAGCGGCAGATAGCTGTAGAGCCCCGCTGCATGTTTTTTGATCATGCCCGCGCGCAACATCAGCGCCTGGCTGCGAACGTCGGCATCCGCCGGATCGTCCTTCTGAGTGGATATGAAAAAGCGGGAAATTTTCATGCGTAGCGGCGCGTGGCCGGCATTTGAGGAAAAATAAATTCAAAGATCAGCGTGATCGTCGGGGTCTTAGCCGTGTTGGGCGTTTGCAGGCTCTGCCGCACTCTGGAAACACCCTCTCTCGGCGGCCGCGCTGCCTATAATCAAACGGAGAATTCTAAAAGATCGAGGATCAGGCGATGTTGGATCGCGAAGGCTACCGTCCCAACGTGGGCATCATCCTGCTCAACGCCAGAAATCAGGTGTTCTGGGGCAAGCGCGTGCGAGCGCATTCGTGGCAGTTTCCGCAGGGCGGTATCAACCCGGGCGAAACGCCTGAGCAGGCCATGTACCGCGAGTTGCACGAAGAGGTCGGCCTTAACCCCTGTCATGTCCGCATCATTGCCCGCACCCGCCAATGGCTGCGGTATGACGTGCCCAGCCATTTCGTGCGCCGCGACAGTCGGGGTATCTACAAAGGCCAGAAGCAGATCTGGTATTTGCTGCGCCTGACCGGGCGCGATTGCGATGTTTGTCTGCGCGCCACCGAGCACCCTGAGTTCGACGCCTGGCGCTGGAACGAATACTGGATACCGCTCGACAGTGTGATCGAGTTCAAGCGCGACGTCTATCAAATGGCGCTGACTGAGCTGGCGCGTTTTCTGCCCCGAACCGAACCGCGCACGCGTTTCCTGCGCGCCAATCTGCGGCACCGCCATGAGGGCGCCGCCGCTGCAGACGAGGCCGTCACGACGGATGCTTCGGCTTCTCCTTTCACCACACCGGATCCAGCATGACCTTTTCTGCTTCAGCACGCCTGCGCGCGACGCTGCTGGCTGGCCTTTTGCTCGGCTTGGGCTCCAGCCCTTTGACTCACGCCCAGTCTACAGACGAAAGCGGCTTGTTCGGCGCCAAGCAGAGCACTGCCGAAGCGCCTGTCACTTTTCCTCGCGCCCCGGCGGATCTGTTGCATGTGCACATCACCGCGAGCGGCGCGCTGCAGTTTTATGTCGATCGGGGCTCGATCTCGGTCGAACCCGGCCAGACGGTGCGCTACACCTTGGTGGGAAAAACGCCCGACGGACCGAGCAATATCACCTATGAAGGAATCAACTGCGCCACGCGACAGTGGACGCTCTATGGTCTGTGGAACGACGCCAGCCAGAAATGGGTGGCCGCAAGCGGGGGTGACTGGCAGCGCATTCCCGAAAACGGTGCAACGCGGGTGCACGCCACGCTTTACAGCGACGATTTTTGTCACAACCGGGCTGTTCGCGGCACGC
Source organism: Thiomonas sp. 13-64-67 (assembly GCF_002282795.1). NCBI lineage: Bacteria > Pseudomonadati > Pseudomonadota > Betaproteobacteria > Burkholderiales > Thiomonas > Thiomonas sp. 13-64-67. Next base: position 45,188 of record NZ_NCKP01000014.1, on the reverse strand, counting down.
CTGCTGACTTGGCTCGTCGCATCGAGATGGGCTTGCATGCGCCCTCGGACAATTCTCTGATGACGAATGAGCGCTGAAGCATCTCTACCGCTGCGTCCTACAGGAAAACCATATTGTCCCGGTGAATCAGCTCGGGCTCCTCGCTGAAACCAAGTATGGCCTCGATGTCGGCAGACGGGTGGCGCATGATGCGCCGGGCCTGTGAAGCCGCGTAATTACTCAGGCCCCGCGCCACTTCCGCTCCGCTTGCATCGCGCACGGCGATGACGTCACCTCGATCGAAGTCGCCCTGTACCTCCACCACGCCAACCGGCAGCAAGCTGGCCCCTTGTGCACGCAAACGCCGGGCTGCGCCTTCGTCCACCCTAACCCAGCCGCGCAGTTGCAAATGATCGGCCATCCACTGTTTGCGTGCGGCTAGCTTGGCGTGACCAGCCAGTAGCTGAGTGCCAACGATCTCGCCCCGCGCCAACCGGAGCAGCACATCGGGCTCGCGTCCGCTGGCAATCACGGTATGCGCGCCACTGCGCGCCGCACGCCGCGCTGCCGTGACCTTGGTCGCCATGCCGCCGGTGCCGATTCCCGTTCCAGCACCGCCGGCCATGGCCTGCAGCGTGGCGTCCTCGGCGTCGGCTTGGGCGATCAGCGTGGCATCGGCATGTTTGCGCGGGTCCGCGCTGTACAGGCCCGATTGGTCGGTGAGGATGATCAGCACATCGCCTTCCACCAGATTGGTGACCAGCGCACCCAAGGTGTCGTTGTCACCAAACTTGATCTCGTCGGTGACCACGGTGTCGTTTTCGTTGATGACCGGCACGACACCCTGCTCCAACAAGGTCAACAAGGTCGTGCGGGCGTTGAGATAGCGCTGGCGATCCGCCAGGTCGGCATGGGTCAACAACACCTGCGCGGCGACCATGCCGCGCTCCCGGAAGGCCGTTTCGTAAGCTTGCGCCAAGCCCATCTGGCCGACGGCTGCAGCCGCCTGCAACTGGTGCATCTCGCGCGGACGTTGCGACCAGCCCAAGCGACGCATTCCTTCGGCGATGGCGCCGCTGGAGACCAGAATGACGTCCTTGCCTGCCGAGCGCAGGCCGGCGATCTGCCCCGCCCAGCGTGACACAGCATCGAGATCGACGCCACGCCCTTCATTGGTCACCAGACTGGAACCGGCCTTGATGATGATGCGCCGCGCCGATTGCACGACAGAGCTGGAAGGCTGCATTTCAGGGGCTGACATCGTCACGGAAATCGTCACGGAAGCGGGGATCGAGTTCGACGGTTTCTACCGGTTTGCTTTGGCCGATATGTTCGGCAATCGCGTGCAGCAGTGGGTCAAGGCCCTCGCGTGCCAGTGCCGAGATCGGGAACACCGGGCCTTTGTAACGCAGACGGCGAAGCAGGTTTTTCACCGCCGCCTCGCGCTCGTCTTCGGGCAGCAGATCGAGTTTGTTGAGTACCAGCCAACGGGGCTTGGCGGCTAGGTCGGCGTCGTATTTTTTCAGCTCGGCCACGATGGCGCGAACATCCCTGACGGGATCTGCGCCCTCTTCAATCGGCGCCATATCCACGATGTGCAGCAGCAGTTTGGTGCGCTGCAAATGCCGCAGAAACTGATGGCCCAGCCCCTGGCCTTCCGCCGCGCCCTCGATCAGCCCGGGAATGTCGGCAATGACGAAGCTCCGGCCAGGCCCCAGACGCACCACGCCGAGATTGGGATACAGCGTGGTGAACGGATAGTCGGCAATCTTGGGACGGGCATTGGACACGGCGGAAATCAAGGTGCTCTTTCCCGCGTTGGGCATGCCCAGCAGCCCCACATCGGCCAGCACCTTGAGTTCGAGACGCAGCTTGCGATGCTCGCCCTCTTGTCCCTTGGTCGATTCGCGCGGTGCGCGATTCACGCTGGATTTGAAGTGCAGATTGCCCAAGCCGCCTTGCCCGCCGCGGGCGATGATGATCTCCTGGCCGTCCTGCACCAGATCGGCGATGAGCTCATCCGTTTCGGCATCAAAGATCAGCGTGCCAACCGGCATGCGCAGCACCTTGTCGTCGCCACCGGCGCCGTACTGATCCGCGCCGCGCCCGTGCTCGCCGTTGCGTCCGCGATGCAGCTTGGAAAACCGAAAGTCCACCAGCGTGTTCAGATTGACATCTGCGCGCGCGATGACATGTCCTCCGCGCCCGCCGTCACCGCCATTCGGCCCACCAAAGGGAATGAATTTCTCACGGCGAAACGACACGCAGCCGTTGCCGCCGTTTCCGGCGTGCGCCTCGATCACGACTTCATCGACAAATTTCACGGTGGGCTCGCTTCGCTGAAAAAACAGAAAACCCCGGCTGGCGAACCCGGCACACACGCTGTGTGCCTTGTGTCACCACGCCGGGGCGTTGATGGGGCATTGCCCCAACCCGGCCTAACAGCGGCCGAGTCTCACACGTCAGTTGGCTACAACCGTCACGGTCTGCCGATTGAACGCGCTCTTCACTTCAAATTCAACGCGGCCATCGACCAGCGCAAACAAGGTGTGGTCTTTGCCGATGCCGACATTGTGTCCGGGGTGGAACTTGGTGCCACGCTGACGCACGATGATGCCGCCAGCCGAGATGCCCTGGCCGCCATACACCTTCACGCCAAGTCGTTTGGCTTCTGAGTCGCGCCCGTTGCGGGTTGAGCCGCCGCCTTTTTTCTGTGCCATGTCTGAATCTCCTTAGGCCGAGATCGTTTCAATCTGAAGCTCGGTGTAATTCTGCCGATGCCCCTGATGCTTCTGATAGTGCTTGCGGCGACGCATCTTGAAAATGCGCACCTTGTCGTGCCGCCCGTGCGACAGCACCTTGGCCGTCACCTTTGCACCGTCGACCAGGGGAGTGCCGAACTTGGCGTCTTCACCGTTGACCACGGCGAGCACCTCTTCCAACACAATATCCTGACCTACGTCTGCCGGCATCTGTTCTACCTTGATTTTTTCGCCAGCTGCAACACGGTACTGCTTGCCGCCGGTTTTTATGACCGCATACATAAGTTCACCTCTTGGAAATCGTGCAAACGGCCTCTTTTATCGACCCCGCACGGACAACCAGACCCCCGCAAGCCGCCTCAGAAAATAGGAGGCTCGCCGGTTCGCCCGGAAAAAGCTTGCAATTCTAGCACGGCTCAAGTCTTTCACCAGTTATGCTCAGACATCGTCGTCCACGCACTATGTCCTCAGGTTCGACCTCCCTCCCTGCCACCGCACCTTCTTAGAATGGCGGCCTGTAGGAGGGTGTTCATGAACCTCTCCTTAAAGCTCAAATATTGTCAACCCGCATCTGATTCGCAACCGACTCTTCCATGTCGCCTTCATCAACACAAACGCCAGACATGGCGCAAGCACCGACGATTCATTCCGTCTTTGCGCCGATCACCGAAGACATGGAGAGCGTCGACCGGGCCATTCACACCCACCTGGCCTCCGAAGTCGCGCTGATCAACACCATCGGCGGCTACATCGTTGCGGGCGGAGGCAAGCGACTGCGTCCCGCCTTGCTGCTGCTCGTCTCCCAGGCACTGGGGTTTCGCGGGCCGCAACAGCACATCATGGCCGCTGTGGTGGAACTGATCCATACCGCCACCCTCCTTCATGACGACGTGGTGGACGAGTCATCCATGCGACGCGGGCGCGAAACCTCCAACGCCCTCTTCGGCAACTCGGCCAGCGTGCTGGTCGGCGATTTTCTGTACTCACGGGCATTTCAGATGATGGTGTCCGTGGGGAGCATGCGCATCCTCGACATCTTGGCCCACGCCACCAATGTCATCGCCGAAGGCGAAGTGTTGCAATTGCTCAACATGCACGACCCGGAAGTCGATGAGCAACGGTATCTCCAAGTCATCCGCTTCAAAACCGCGAAACTTTTCGAGGCCGCAGCCCGAATCGGCGCCGTACTCGCCGATGCCGATGCGAACACGCAGGAAGAGATGGCCCTGGCGGGACGCAGCTTCGGCACCGCATTCCAGTTGATTGACGACCTGCTCGATTACAGCGGCAACTCCGCAGAACTGGGCAAGAACATTGGCGACGACCTGCGCGAAGGCAAACCCACCCTGCCGCTGATCATCGCCATGCGACAAGGCACTGCCGCGCAGCGCACTCTGATCGAAAATGCCATCCGCCAAGGCGACACCAGCGCACTCGACGACGTGATGGACATCGTGCACGCTTGCGGCGCCATGCAGGCCGTGCGCAAGGCCGCGCAGGGCGAGATCCGCGTTGCCGAGTGCGCGCTTTCCCCCCTGGCACCTAGCCCTGCCCGGCAGGCTCTGCTAGACTTATGCGCTTACTCTTTAGGACGCACGGTCTGATTTCTCGGACAACAGCACGGGCAACAATGCCTGAGCGGTGAGATGAATCGAAGCGCGCGCACCACTAAAGATCGGGGTGTAGCTTAGCCTGGTAGAGCGCTACGTTCGGGACGTAGAGGCCGGAGGTTCGAATCCTCTCACCCCGACCAGAATTTTCAAGCTAACACGGCCGCCATGATTTCAACATGGCGGCCGTTGTTGTTTTGGAAATCAAGAATTTAGACAGTTCCTGGGCGGGAAGTCGAGGTATCGCACCGAGCGTGTGCAAAATGTGTAAATGTCGTTCCTTTGAGAAAGGGCGACAGTTTGCTCCATTTTTGCGCCAATTCACCTTGCGTCGCGTTTCGTGTGCCTGCGTAGAGTTCACTAAGACTGCGCTGGAGCGCCGAAGAATCGGCGACCTAAAGTCAAGTGGCAGTGACTGCGGGGCGGCCTGTTTCAACGCCGTTGATGCTTACACGGGATTCCATCCATTTCTAAGGACTCAGGAATCCCGTCATATCAGATATCTCCAATCGTTCCGCCTACCGTGTCACCGCCGCACGCCGCCCCGAGCACGACCGCGTACCGCGACACAACATCGCCCGGCTGGCGTAGCCAGGTACGCACCGTGTTGCGCGACAGCCCCGTACTGCGGGCAATCACTCGAGCGGATTTGTTCTGGCGGAAATGCATCCGCTGAATCTTGCCAATCATGTCCATGGTGATCACTCCTGCCCCCATGCCTGGAAAAGCAGCAGGGTAGGTGGAACACCCGGGTCAATTTTGCGTCGGCATAACCTTCAAAGGTGGGTCAATTTTCGTTCGGGACGAACATCATTTCAGCGCCTCACTTGCCCGGCGCTGCCGCGTTTTCATCGCACGGTGGATTTCGCACGATTCCACCCTTTTCGCCATGCGCCGGGTGGCCGCACTGCAATCTCTGCAAAAATCTTCCCGTTGGCCACCCGTCGTGGCTGACTCACGCTCCATTTCCCCTCGCCTCTTATGCCCCGCCGCATTCTCTATCTCTCTGGCACCCGTGCCGACTTCGGGCTGATGCGCCAGACCTTGCACGCGGCTGCGGTGCATCCGGGGCTGGAGGTGGCGGTGGCGGTCACGGGCATGCACCTGCACCCCGACTACGGCCACACGGTGGACGACATCGCAGACGCTCGCCGGGTTGGCGCCGGTGCTGCAGGCCGAGCAGCCCGACGCACTGCTGCTGCTGGGCGACCGGGGCGAGATGCTCGCGGGGGCGATTGCCTCGCTGCATCTGGGCGTGCCGTCCATTCACCTGCACGGCGGCGAGCGCTCGGGTACGGTGGACGAACCGGTGCGCCATGCCATCAGCAAGGTGGCAGCGCTGCATTTCTGCGCCACGGTGCAGTCGCGCGAGCGCCTCATCGCGATGGGCGAAAACCCGCAGCGCGTGCATGTGGTGGGCGCGCCGGGGCTGGATGATCTGTCGGATGCGCGGCAGCTTCCGCGCGAGGCCGCGCTGCGGGCCTTGCAGGCGGCACTGGAGCGGCAGACTCCCCACCCCAACCCTCCCCACGCGTGGGGAGGGGGCACTGATGTTGCAGTGAGAGGGTTTGCTCCTCCCCCACTTGTGGGGGAGGCCGGGAGGGGCATCCGGAGGGAACGCGAAGCGCTGTTCTCACCTCCCCCACTTGTGGGAGAGGCCGGGAGGGGGAGCCTGGCCGAGCGTCCTTACGCCCTCGTACTTTTCCACCCCGTAGTGCAAGAGGCGGACGACGCCGCCGCGCAGACCCAGGCTCTGCTTGACGGTCTTCGGGCCGCGGGTGCCGGGTCGGCCTTCAGCGTGGTGTGGCTGGCGCCCAATGCCGACGCGGGTTCGGGCCACATCGAAGCCTTGCTGCGAGCGCAGCAGTGGCCGGGGTTTCACCGCATCACCCATCTGCCGCGCGCCGACTATCTGGTCGCGCTGCGCCACGCCGCGGTGCTGGCGGGCAATTCGTCGTCGGGCATCATCGAGGCGGCCAGTCTGGGCACGCGGGTGGTCAACGTCGGCAGCCGCCAGAACCTGCGCGAGCGCAACGCCAACACGGTGGACGTGCCGCCGCAGGCCAGCGCCATCGAGGCCGCCGTTCGGCAGGCGCTGGCGCTCGGGCCTTGGCCGCATCCGCAAGACAATGTCTATGGTGACGGCCGGAGTGCCGCGCGCATCGTGCATCTGCTGGCCACCCTGCCGCTGTCTGGCGATCTGCTGCACAAGGTCAGTCGTTATTGAAACCCCTATGTCCCCATCCTCCGACAAACCTGTGTTGATCGTGTTTGGCGCCGGCGGCCACGGCCGCGTGGCGGCTGACGCGGCGTTGTTGAGCGGCGCCTTTGCACGCGTGGTCGCCTCAGACCGCAACCCGGCCACCTGGGGCAGCGAACTGCTGCCCGGCGTGCCGGTGCTCTCGATCGACGAGGCCAGCGCCTTGCCCGGCCCGCGCGCGGTGCATGTGGCCATCGGCCACAACGCGATACGGCGCGACGAGGCGGCGCGGCTGGCGTCCATCGGGCCGCTGGCCACCATCGTGCACCCCAGCGCCAGCGTGGCGGCCTCGGCGCGCGTGCAGCCGGGCTGCCTGATCACGGCGCAGTGCGTCGTCGCGCCCATGGCCGAGCTGGGCATGGGCGTCATCGTCAATCACGGCGCGGTGGTCGATCACGACTGCCGCATTGCCGCCTGGGCACATGTGGCCCCCGGCGTGCGCCTCGGCGGCGCGGTGCAGGTGGGCGAAGCCGCCCTGGTGGGCGCGGGCAGCACGGTGCTGCGCAATCTGCGCGTGGGCGCGGGCGCTACGCTGGGCGCGGGCGCGGTGCTGCTGCAAGACCTGCCCGACGGCGAGGCCTGGGCCGGTGTGCCGGCACGCCCCCTTCAAGGAGTTTCGGCATGAATCTCAACACTTTCAACGCCCTTTGTCTGCCCCCCGGCGTCACCTTGCACGAGGCGCTGGCGCGGCTCGATGCCACGGCGCAGGGCATTCTGCTCGTGACCGACGCGCAGGGGCGTCTGCTGCGCACCGTGACTGACGGCGATCTGCGCCGCGCCGCGCTGGCCGGGGTGAGCAACGGGACGCCCTTGTCCGCCCTGCCTGCGCGCCCGCCGCACACGGTCGGCCTGCAGGCCAGCCAGCGCGACGGCGCGCGGTCGATCTGGTGACGCGGCGCGAGCTGTCGCAGCGCGTCTATCTGTCGTCGCCGCATCTGGGCGAAGACGAAGTGGCGCTGGTGCAGGAGGCTTTCACCAGCAACTGGATTGCGCCGCTCGGCCCGCATGTCGATGCCTTCGAGCGCGAGCTGGCGGCTCGCGTGGGCGTGCAGCACGCCGCGGCCACGAGTTCGGGCACGGCGGCGCTGCATCTGGGCCTGCGCCTGCTGGGCGTGGGGCCTGGCGATGTGGTGCTGTGCTCCAGCCTGACCTTCGTGGCCAGCGCCAACCCCATCAAACAACTCGGCGCCACCCCAGTGTTCATCGATTCCGAGCCAAAGGGCTGGAATATGTCGCCACAAGCCCTGGCTGCGGCATTGCGTGGTCGTCAACCTTTACGGCCAGAGCGCCGAGATGGACGAGATCGTCCCCTTGCTCGAACGCTATGGCGTGCCCATGCTCGAAGACGCGGCCGAATCGCTCGGCGCGACCTACCGCGACCGCCCCAGCGGCAGCTTCGGCAAGCTGGCGGTGTTTTCGTTCAACGGCAACAAAATCATCACCACCTCAGGCGGCGGCATGCTGGTGAGCAACGACGCTGCGCTGATCGAACACGCCCGCAATCTCTCCACCCAGGCGCGCGAACCGGCGCGGCATTACGAGCACATTGAAGACGGCTACAACTACCGCCTGAGCAATGTGCTGGCGGGCATCGGCCGCGGTCAGTTGCGGGTGCTTGAGCAAAGGGTGCAGAGCCGCCGCGAAGTGTTCGCGCAGTATCGCGACGCGCTCTCTGGCGTGCCCGGTCTGCGCTGGATGGCCGAGCCCGAGGGCCACCAGTCCACCCGCTGGCTGTCGGCCTTCGTGCTGGAGGACGGAGATGGAGAGAGCCCCCAGGCCCGCCGCGATGCGCTGCTCGACTTTCTCGAGCGCCACAACGTCGAAGCCCGGCCAGTGTGGAAGCCCATGCATCTGCAACCCCTGTACGCAGGCTGCCGCTACTTCGCGCATGAGCCCCATCAGGATGTGAGCCGCGCGCTGTTCGAAGGCGGCGTCTGCCTGCCTTCGGGTTCGAACATGAGCGCCGCGCAGCGCGCCCGGGTGTGCGAACTGGTGGCGCGCGGCCTGGAGCTGAGCTGGCGGAGCGCCGCATGAGGTTTTCGACCCGAGCGATCTGGCGCCCCGCGGCGGCCGACGCCCTGCTCGTCGCCTTCACCTGGCTGCTCGCCTTCCTGTTTCGCTTCAGCCTGCTGCGCAATGACGCGCCGTCCAACCTGGCGCAGATTCTGTGGATCAGCACGCCGCTGGCCGCCGTGGTGTGGGTGGCAGCGCTGGCGGGGCTGGGCGTTTACCGCACGCCGTGGCGGCACACCAGCGTGCCCGAGTTCAAGCGGCTGGCCTCGGCCATGATCGTGGCGGCGCTGGCGCTGGCGGCTGTGCTGCTGCTCTTGCGACTGCCCAATTTCCCGCGCTCCATCGTGCTGCTGCATCCGCTGTTCGCGGGCGCCGCGCTGCTTGGCCTGCGGCTGGGCGCGCGCATTCTGGCCGAAGGACGGCTGACCCGCTCGACCGCGCAAGGCAAGCCGCTGCTGGTGCTGGGCACGCTCGACGACGCCGCGCGCGCGCTGCAAAGCCTGCGATCGAGCAAAGGCTGGCAGGTGGCCGCCCTCATCAGCCCGAATCGCGGCGAAGTGGGCCGCAGCGTGCAGGGCGTGCGGGTGGCCGGCAGCGTGGACGATCTGGCCCGTGTGGCCCAGGCGCAGGGCGCCAGCCACGCGCTGATCGCCAGCGAGCCCGGCAGCCCAGCCCGCCGCGAGCTGCTGCTGCAAGCCAGCGATGCGCACCTCGCCCTGCTCACCCTGCCGCGCGCCGACGACTGGCTGCAAAGCGGCAGCAGCGCAGGCGGTGGTCAGGCGCCGCGCCAGGTCGAGCTGGCCGACCTGCTCGGGCGCGCCGCGGTGCAGCTCGACGTGCGCGGCCTCTCCAGCCTGCTCGCCGGGCAGGTGGCGCTGGTCACGGGCGCGGGCGGCAGCATCGGCTCGGAGCTGTGCCGCCAGATTGCGCGCTTCGGCGTGCGGCAACTGGTGTGCATCGACTCGTCTGAAATCGCCATTTATGCGCTGGAGCAGGAGTTCAAGGCACGCTTTCCCGAGCTGGCCGTGCGCTATTACACCGCCAATGTGCGCGAACCCGAACGGCTGTTCGACCTGTTCAAGCGGCACCGCCCCGCCGTGGTGCTGCACGCCGCGGCCTACAAGCATGTGCCGCTGATGGAAGACGACAACGCCATCGAGGCGCTGCGCACCAATGTGCTGGGCACGCTGGGCGCGGCACGCGCGGCCACGGCCAGCGGCGCGCAACGCTTCGTGCTCATCTCCACCGACAAGGCGGTGAACCCGACCAATGTGATGGGCGCGAGCAAGCGGCTGGCCGAGCTGGCGCTGCAGGCGCACGCCGCGCAGCACCCCGAAACGCATTGCTGCGCGGTGCGCTTCGGCAATGTGCTGGGATCGAGCGGCAGCGTGGTGCCGCGCTTTGCGGCGCAGATCGCCGCCGGCGGGCCTGTCACCGTGACCCATCCGGAGATCGTGCGCTACTTCATGACCATTCCCGAAGCCGCGCAGCTCGTGCTGCAGGCGGGGCTGATGGGGGAAAGCGGCAACATCTTCGTGCTCGACATGGGCGAGCCGGTGAAGATCGTCGATCTGGCACGGCTGATGATCCGGCTCTCCAACAAGACCGAGGAAGAAATTCCCATTCACTTCACCGGCTTGCGCCCTGGCGAAAAGCTATTTGAGGAATTGCTGGCCGACGACGAAACCACTCTGCCCACGCCCCACCCCAAACTTCGCGTCGCCCGCCAGGCCGAGCTGGATCCGCTCGACCTGCCAGCGTTGCAAGCCTGGATCGCCGCCAGCAGCGCAGACTCACCCGCGCAGATCAAAGCCGCGCTGCACGCGCTGGTGCAGGAGTACACCCCGCAGTAGCCGCACGCTGCGTCGCGAGTACCCCTACAATCGCATTGGTTTTCGCTCGGAGGGTCGCAACGACCCCTCTCATCCGCCGCCTCGCTGCGGTGTGTCGAGCGATGATTCCCCTGCGGTTCTGCAGGGTGGTTTCCCCAGCTGCTTCGCTGCAGTGCCACGCAGGATCGCCTTGATCAAGCAGGCCATGCCGTTGCCGCACAACTACAACAAAGGTGTCCCTGATGATGCAAACCTTCCGACAGGACTGGCTGTCCATCATTCGCAACGATCTGCTCTCGGGCGTCGTGGTGGCGCTTGCGCTGATCCCCGAAGCCATTGCCTTTTCCATCATTGCCGGGGTCGATCCCAAGGTGGGGCTGTACGCCGCCTTCAGCATGGCCACGGTCATCGCCTTCGCCGGAGGGCGCCCCGGCATGATCTCCGCCGCTACCGGCGCCATGGCGCTGGTGATGGTGTCTCTGGTGAAAGAACACGGGCTGCAGTACATGCTGGCCGCCACGCTGCTGACGGGCGTGTTGCAGATGATCATCGGCTGGGCGGGCTTTGACAGGCTCATGCGCTTTGTCTCGCACTCGGTGATCACGGGCTTTGCCAACGCGCTGGCGATTCTCATTTTCCTGGCGCAACTGCCCGAGCTGATCCGCGTGCCCTGGGCCGTCTATCCGCTGGTAGCGGCCGGGCTGGCCATCATCTATCTGTTGCCCAGAATCACCCGCGTGGTGCCTTCGCCGCTGGTGGCCATCGTGTTGCTGACCATCGTGACGGCGGCTTTCGGCATCCATGTGCCCACTGTGGGCGACAAGGGTCAGCTCCCGGATAGCCTGCCCATGTTTCTCATGCCTGATGTGCCGCTGAATTTCGAGACCCTGCGCATCATCTTTCCGGTGTCGCTGGCCATGGCCGTGGTCGGCCTGCTGGAATCGATGATGACCGCCACGCTGATCGACGACTTCACCGACACCTCCAGCAACAAGCGCCGTGAATGCGTGGGCCAGGGCGTGGCCAATATCGCCACCGGCTTTCTCGGCGGCATGGCGGGTTGCGCCATGATCGGCCAGTCGGTCATCAACGTGAAGTCGGGCGGCCGCGGGCGACTTTCAACGCTGACGGCGGGCGTCGTGCTGCTGGTCATGGTGGTGTTCCTCGGCGATTGGGTGGCGCGCATTCCCATGGCGGCGCTGGTCGCAGTGATGATCATGGTGTCCATCGGCACCTTCAACTGGGGCTCGATCCGCAATCTGCGCGAGCATCCCAAGAGTTCGAGCGTGGTCATGCTGGCCACCGTGGCCGTGGTCGTCGCCACCGACAATCTGGCGCTGGGCGTGCTGACCGGCGTGCTGCTGTCGGGTTTCTTTTTCGCCCACAAGGTCGGCAGCATCCTGCGTGTGAGCTCGCGGGCCGATGCCGAAGGCCGCAGCCGCACTTACACCGTGACCGGGCAGGTGTTTTTCGCTTCGGCAGACGCCTTCATCTCCCGCTTCGACTTCAAGGAGGTGATCGACAAGGTTCACATCAACGTCAGCCGCGCGCATTTCTGGGACATCACGGCCATCAGCGCGCTGGACAAGGTCATCCTCAAATTCCGTCGCGAAGCCACCGAAGTCGAGGTCACGGGGCTCAACGAAGCCAGCGCCACGCTGGTGGACAAGTTCGCGGTCCACGACAAGGACGGCGCCGAAGACCTGTTGATGAGCCATTGAGGAGCCGACCATGCCAGACCACAACAAAGTCACGGCCTGCGTAGATCATTCCCGCTTCGCCGACTACGTCACCGACTACGGCGCCTGGGCGGCGCAACGCATGGGCACGCTGCTCGACCTGCTTCATGTGCTGGATCGCCATCCCGAAACCGCAGCCTCCAGCAGCGACCACAGCGGCGCCATCGGCTTGGGCGCGCAGGACGATCTGCTGCAGGAACTGGCCGAGAGCGAACGCCAGACGCTGTTGAGCGCCCGCGAGCGCGGCCGCACACTGCTGGCCCGGCTGCGCCAGCGCGCGCTCGATGCGGGAGCCGCCGAGGTGGACATTCGTCAGCGCCTGGGCGAGCTCACGCAGACGCTGGTCGAGCAGGCCCCCGCCATCGGCCTGCTGGTTCTGGGGCGGCGCGGCGCATCGGCAGAACGGTCGGGGCGCGACATCGGCCGTCACGTCGAAGCCATCGTGCGCGCCCTGCACATCCCCATCCTGACCGTGACCGATGCGTTCACGCCACCGCAGCGCGTGCTCATTGCCTACGACGGCGGCAGCATGACCCGCCGTGCGGTGGAATGGGTCGGAGCGCAACCTTTGCTCGCCGGGCTGGACATCACCGTGTGCATGGCCAGCAGCCCTTCAGCGCAAACCGAAAAAGCGCTCGACTGGGCGCGGCAAACTCTGCAATCGCGCGGCATGACGGCGCAGGCGCTGGCCCGTGCGGGCGACCCCGAAAGCGTGATTTCCGCCGTGCTCAAAGAGCGGAACATCGATTTGCTCATCATGGGCGCCTACTCCCATTCACCGGTGCGCAAACTGCTGCTGGGCAGCAAAACCGCCGACCTGCTGCGCGCCTCGACCATACCCACTCTGTTGCTACGCTGACCCACCACACGCGGGCCTGTGGTGCAATGCACGGCTCCACGTCTAGACCCCGTTGCCCATGTCCACCCCCCCCATCCTGCTGGCTGAACACCTGCGCAAGCGCTACACCGAAGGGCCGCAGGCCGTCGATGTGCTCAAGGACGTGAACCTGCGCCTGGACGGCGGCCAGACCCTGGCCATCATCGGCGCCTCGGGTTCGGGCAAGAGCACGCTCATGCACCTGCTGGGCGGGCTCGACCGGGCCGATGGCGGCCGTGTGCAGGTCTGCGGGAGCGACTGGGCGCAGATGAGCCCCAAGGCACAGGGGGCATGGCGCAACCAGCATGTCGGCTTCGTGTACCAGTTCCATCACCTTCTGATGGAATTCAGCGCGCTCGACAACGTGGCCATGCCGCTGCGCATTCGCCGCACAACGGCTGAAGCTGCGCATGCCGTCGCGGCGCAGATGTTGCAGAGCATGGGCCTGGGCGCGCGGCTGCAGCACCGCCCTGGCGAGCTCTCAGGCGGCGAACGCCAGCGCGTGGCCATTGCCCGCGCGCTGGTCACGCAGCCGCAGCTCGTGCTTGCCGACGAGCCCACGGGCAATCTCGACAGCGAAGCCTCGGCGGTGGCGCTGGACATGCTTCTCGACGTGGCGCTGGCGCAGGGCGACGCCGTCATCATCGTCACTCACGACGCCACGGTGGCCGCGCGCTGCCAGCGCCAGCTCCGGCTGGTGAACGGCGCGCTGCAAGAAGCCTGAGAAAGTTCGGGCTCGCACCTGCGGCCGCCCGCACCGATCCACTACGATTGCTGGATTCGTTTTTTCCTCACACCCGCAGTCGTCCTGTTTGTCCATGTCCCGTTCCAAAGCCACCTTGTTTGAACTTCGCAGCGGCGCCATCGACGCCGTGCATCTGGTGGTGAAAACGCCCGACTTCGCCGCGCTGGCCGAAGCGCTGCAGCAGCGCTTCGACGCCGCACCCGAGTTTTTCTCGGGCGAGGCCGTAGCCATCGATCTGCGCCGCCTGGCCGACGACGCCACCCTGCCGCTGGACGAACTCGCCGCCCTGCTTCGCCGCTTCAAAATGCGGCCCTTTGGCGTGGTGGCGCAAGCCGCGCAACAAACCTGGGCCGGAGCCAGCGATCTGCCCCTGCTCGACAGCCGCGACGTCGGCCGAGACCCTCGCAAACCAGCCGAGAGCGCCGAAACCACCGAAGCCGTCTCTGCACCCGCAACGACACCCGCCGATGCGGCGCCCGGCGCCGAACCCCAACAAGCCGCGGCGCAGCCCTCCGTGCCTGCCGCAACACCCGCCCCGGAACCCGCCCCCGCTACGCTGCCCACGGTGCTCATCGACCGCCCGCTGCGCTCGGGTCAGCGCATCTATTCCCCCGGCGATCTCATAGTGCAGGGCGTGGTCAGCCACGGCGCCGAAGTCATGGCCGAAGGGCATGTGCATATCTACGGCGCGCTGCGCGGCCGGGCGCTGGCCGGGGCGCGCGGCAACACTGCGGCGCGGATTTTCTGCACCAGCTTCGAGCCGGAGCTGGTCGCCATTGCCGGCATCTACCGCACCGCCGAACAAGACTTTCCCGCCGGAGTGCGCGGCCAGCCGACCACCGTGCGGCTGCAGGGCGAACAATTGCTGATCGAACCGTTGGCACTCAAATAATTCAAGAAGGACAGAACTCATGGCGAAAATCATTGTGGTGACTTCGGGCAAAGGCGGCGTGGGCAAGACCACCACCAGCGCCAGCTTCGCCTCCGGCCTGGCCCTGCGCGGCCACAAAACCGCCGTCATCGACTTCGACGTCGGCCTGCGCAACCTCGACCTGATCATGGGCTGCGAGCGCCGCGTGGTGTACGACCTCATCAACGTCATTCAGGGCGAGGCCAAGCTCACCCAGGCGCTGATCAAGGACAAGCAGTGCGACAACCTGTTCATCCTCCCCGCCTCGCAAACCCGCGACAAAGACGCGCTCACCATGGAGGGCGTGGAAAACGTGCTCAAGGAGCTCGACGACATGGGCTTCACCTACATCGTCTGCGACTCGCCGGCCGGGATTGAAAGCGGGGCGCTCATGGCCATGCACTTCGCCGACGAAGCCCTCATCGTCACCAACCCGGAAGTCTCTTCGGTGCGCGACTCCGACCGCATTCTGGGCATGCTGTCGAGCAAAACCAAGCGTGCCATCGAAGGCGGCGAGCCGATCCGCGAGCATCTGCTCATCACCCGCTACAACCCCAAGCGCGTCAGCGACGGCGAGATGCTCTCGCTCACCGACATCCAGGACATTCTGCGCATCCAGCTCATCGGCGTGATTCCTGAGAGCGAATCGGTGCTGCAGGCCTCCAACCAGGGCACGCCGGCCATTCACCTCACCGGCAGCGACGTGGCCGAGGCTTATCAGGACGTGGTGGCGCGCTTTCTCGGCGAAGACAAGCCGATGCGCTTCACCGATTATCAGAAGCCGGGCCTGTTCAAGCGCCTGTTCGGCGGTTGAGGAGGGCACGCAACATGTCATTCCTCTCTTTCTTTCTGGGCGAAAAAAAGAAAACCGCCACCGTCGCCAAAGAACGGCTGCAAATCATCCTCGCGCACGAACGCGGCGGCAACGGCGCCCCCGCCGACTGGCTGCCCGCACTGCAGCGCGAATTGGTCGACGTGATCTCGAAATACGTCAAGATCGACAGCAACGACATCCAGGTCAAGCTCGAACGCCAGGACACGCTGGACGTGCTGGAAGTGAAAATCGAAATCCCGCCGCGGGGTTGACGGGAAGCGCGGGCCGAACGCAGTACAGGTACAGCCGTCCTGCCCCGTTCCTCAACCGCAGCTGCCGATATATCCGCAATTTTCGCAGCGGTCGCAGCCGTCCACTCGCCGTAGAAACGGCCCGCCGCATTCGGGGCAGATGCGGCCGCCGGGCAGCAGCTCAGGCGATGCGTCGGCCGATTCGAGGTCGATGCGCAGTGCTTCGGGAACGTGGGCGCGCTGCGCCAGCGAGAGCAGCGATTGTTCTCGGCCGGAGGCGTCGAGATAACCGCGGCGGCGCAGCAGTTCCTGCAGGGCGTAGGCGATGGCGGCGACTTCGGACTGGTGGAAACGCGGCGCACGGCTGCCGTCTGACTTGATGACTTCGCCGCAGCGCACCGGGCCTTTGTCCCACACGACTTCGCGCATGTTCTGCAAACTCTTGGCGATGGAGCCACCCGAACGTGCGACGAGGGAAAGCAGCCGCATATTGGAGGCGATCCATTGCTGGCCTTCGTCGCGCTGACCTGCGGGCATGAAGAACTCGATGGGCCGCTCGATGCGCACGGCCTCGCCGTTCACCCGGCCCTCTACTTCAGCGAAAGAGACGGAGAGATAGACGGTCTTCTGTCCTTCCGAGGTCATGTAGCTGATCTTGCTGGTGACGGCCTGCAAGTCGCCCGAGGGGCGACCCTCGATGCGGCGGGTGAGCGGATCGATGTCGTCGGCAGTCTGGGCAGATGCGGCAGCAGGCGCGGCCGCCGTGGGCGTGGCCTGCAGCACCGCGCCAAGCACGGCGTTTGGGCGGTATGTGGCCAGCCCTTTGAGCCCGGCTTTCCAGGCCTGCAGGTAGAGGTCTTTGAAGTCGTCGTAGGGGTAGTCGGCCGGGACGTTGACGGTTTTGCTGATACTGGTGTCGATGAAGGGCTGCACGACCTGCAGCATTTTCATGTGGTCGGTGGCGGGCATCTCCAGCGCGGTGACGAAGGCCGGCGGCAGGGCGCTCATGTCTCGGCCCAGGCTGCGGTACAGGCGCCAGGCGTGGTCGGCGACTTCGTACTCGCGGGTGGTGTTGTCGGCCATGCGCTTCTTGCGGGTATAGACCCACGAGAACGCAGGCTCGATGCCGTTGCTGGCGTTGTCGGCAAACGCCAGGCTGATGGTGCCGGTGGGCGCCACGGCGAGCAGGTGCGAGTTGCGGATGCCATGCGCGGCGATGTCGGCGCGAAGGGCTTCGGGCAGCCGCTTGGCGAAGCCGCTGTCGAGGTATTTTTTCGCGTCGAACAGCGGGAAGGCGCCCTTCTCCTTGGCGAGATCGACCGAGGCGGCATAGGCCGCGTCGCGCAGGGTGCGGGCCATGTCGGCCGCGAAGCGCCGGGCGTCGTCGCTGTCATAGCGCTGGCCGAGCATCACGCAGGCGTCGCCCAGGCCAAGAAAACCCAGGCCGATGCGGCGTTTGTTTTGCGCCTCGTTGTGCTGCTCGACCAGCGGCCAGTAGGTCACGTCGAGCACGTTGTCGAGCATGCGCACCGCAACACGGGTGACGGCCTGAAAACCCTCGGCATCGAACCGCGCCTGCGGCGTGAACGGATCGCGCACAAAACGGGTGAGATTGATCGAGCCCAGGCAGCAGCAGCCGTAGTCGGGCAGGAACTCCTCGGCGCAAGGGTTGGTCGCCTCGAAGGTTTCGCAGTAATAGAGGTTGTTATCAGCGTTGGCGGTGTCGAGAAACAGAATGCCCGGCTCGGCGTGGTCGTAGGTGGACTGCATGATCTGATCCCACAGATCGCCCGGCCTGGCCTTGTGCACCAGATCGATCTGCGCGTCGTTTTCGACCGCCTGCATGAACGCGGCGCTCACGCCGACCGACAGATTGAAGTTCTTGAACGCGCCTTGGTCTTTGGCGTGGATAAAGGCTTCGATGTCGGGATGGTCGGCTCTCAATACGCCCATTTGCGCGCCCCGGCGGCTGCCAGCGGATTCCACCGTCTCACACGAGGCGTCGAACACCCGCATGAACGACAGCGGGCCGCTGGCGCGGCTGTGGGTGCCGCCGACATGCGCACCCGCCGGGCGGATGCGCGAAAAGTCGTAGCCCACGCCGCCGCCGCGCCGCATGGTCTCAGCCGCCTGCGCCAGCGCCTTGTAGATGCTGGGCTTGCCGTCCTTGTCGTCGGACACCGAATCGCCCACGGGCTGGACGAAGCAGTTGATCAGCGTGGCCTGAATGTCGGTACCCGCCGCCGACATGATGCGTCCGGCGGGCACGAACCCGTCGGCCAGCGCCTGCCGGAACAGCGCTTCGCTGCGGGCCGGGTCGGCCTCTTCGACCGCCAGGGCGCGGGCGACGCGGGTGTGAATGTCTGCGATGGTGCGCTCATCGCCCTTGGCGTATTTCTCCGCCAGAACGTCGAGACTGATGTCTTGTGCTTGCATGATGGGAGCCTAAAAACGCAAAGGCCGCACGGCGGAATGCCTGCGGCGCGAAAAATCGATGCTCGGTTTATACCGCGTCTTCGTGATCGTCGGGTTCGACCTCGGTCAAACCCAGCAGGGTTTGCGTCTGATCGACCGGCAGCGCTTCCACCTGCTTGAGCTGGCGCGTCATGGCGCGGGTACGGGTTTCCGCCTGGCCGATGGTATTGCTCGCTTCGTCGAGCTTCTTGCGCGTTTTTGCAAGAACGTCGCCGAATTTGGTGAATTCTGTTTTCACCGCACCGAGCACTTTCCACACCTCGGTGGAGCGTTGTTCCAGCGCCAGGGTGCGAAAACCCATGTGCAGGCTGTTGAGCAGGGCCAGCAGGGTGGTGGGCCCGGCGAGCATCACGCGGTACTCGCGCTGCAGCGCCTCCACCAAGCCCGGTCGGCGCAGCGCCTCGGCATACAGGCCCTCGGTGGGCAGGAACAGAATGCCGAAATCGCTGGTGTGCGGCGCGGCAATGTATTTGCTCTGGATGGTCTTGGCTTCCTCGCGCAGACGTAGTTCAAGCGCCTTAGAAGCGGCCTCGGCGGCGGGTTTGTCAGCCTGCTCCTGCGCGTCGAGCAAGCGCTCATAGTCTTCGCGGGGGAACTTGGCGTCGATCGGCAGCCAGACCGTGCCTTCTCCCTTGCCCGGCAGGCGAATGGCGTATTCCACCCGGGCGTTGCTGCCGGGTACGGTTTCCACGTTGACGCCGTATTGCTCGGGGGTGAACACCTGCTCGATCAGGCCGGCCAGTTGAATTTCGCCGAACACCCCGCGCGATTTCACATTGGTGAACACCCGCTGCAGGTCGCCCACGCCTTGCGCCAGGGTCTGCATTTCGCCCAGGCCACGGTGCACCAGTTCCAGCCGCTCGGCGACTTGCTTGAAGCTCTCGCCCAGCCGCTGCTCCAGTGTGGCGTGGAGTTTTTCGTCCACGGTGGCGCGCATCTGTTCGAGTTTTTTCTCATTGTCGGCCTGCAATTCGCGCAGGCGCAGTTCCACCGTGCCGCGCATTTCGTTCAGGTTCTTGTCGGTGGACTGGCGCAGCTCGGTGAGGCGCAACTCGGTGGACTCGCGCATGGCGGTCTGGCCCTGCTCGGCGCTCTGGCGCGCTTCGATCAAGCGCTGGTCGGTGGCCTTGCGCAAGGCGTCGAGGCGCTCGATGAGCTGGGCCTGCAACGATTGCAGGCTCTGGGTGTTGGTCTGGGTGAGATGGCCGACCTGCTGCACCAGGGTGTCGCCCACCGCTTTTTGCAGGCTTTGCAGTTGCAGGTTGACGGCGTCGAGCTGGGCGTTTTGCGTGCGCGTGCTCTCGCCCTGCTGGTTGAGCAGCATTTGCTGGAATTGCGCCAGTTGCCCGGCCTGCTCGGTGCGCAGGCTCTGGCCACTGGTCTGCACCGCGCTGCGCAGTTCGCGCTCCAGACGCTCCATCTGAGGGGCCAGTTCTGCGCCGATTTCGCGCCGCAACTCGGCCAGACCGCGCAGACGCGACAACAGCGTCCAGGCCATGCCCAGCAAGATGAGCAACAACAGCGCAACGAGGAGGAGCAACACCAGTTCAAGAGACATGTAGGTTCAACCCGTAACGGGCGTGATGGGCGGCTGGCCTTGCAGCACCGCGACAAGGTTGTCCACCGCGAGTTGGGCCATGGCGCGGCGGGTGGGAATGCTGCTGCTGGCGATATGCGGCGTGAGCACCAGCCGCGGCGCGGCCAGCAGCGCGGGGTTGACGGCGGGCTCACCCTCGAGCACATCCAGCCCGGCGGCGCCCAGATGGCCGCTGTGCAGGGCGTGGGCGAGCGCGGTTTCGTCCACTACGCCGCCGCGGGCGATGTTGACCAGCGTGGCGCCGGGCTGCATCTGCGCCAGCTCGGTCGCACCGATGAGGTGATAGGCGGCGGGGCTGTAGGGCAGCGCCAGCAGCACATGCCGACTTTCGCGCAGCAACTCGGGCAGCTCGCGATAACTGGCGCGCAGATCGTCTTCGAGGTGCGCGGCCAGCCGTCTGCGATTGTGATAGAGCACGCGCATATTGAAGCCATGCGCCGCACGCCGCGCAATGGCCTGGCCGATGCGTCCCATGCCGACGATGCCCAGCGTGGCGCCATGCACATCCGCACCGGCGAACAGATCGACGCTCCATTTTTTCCACTGCCCCGCGCGCAGATAGCGCTCGGCCTCGCCCACCTGCCGGGCCGCGGCCAGCAGCAGGGCGAAGCCGAAATCGGCAGTGGTCTCGGTGAGCACGTCGGGCGCGTGGGTGACGATGACACCGCGCTCGGCGCAGGCGGCCAGATCGATGTGATCGACTCCCACGGTCATGGTGCTCACGACCAAGAGCTGCGGGCAGGCATCGAGCAAGGCGGTATCGATGCGCTCGCTGCCGGTGATGAAGGCGCCGTGCTTGTCGGCCAGACGCTGGCGCAGCGCCTCGGGCGTGGCGATGGCGTCGTCGGGCGTGGTTTCGACTTCGGCCACGGCACGCAGCGGCTCGATGACGTCGGGAAACACGGCGCGCGCCACGAGCACGCGCAGCGGGCCGTCTGCAACAAGATTGCTCATCGGAAAAACACCACGGTCAGGAGAAGAAAGCACGGCATCAGAACGGCCAGCGACCAACCCATATAGCCGAAGAACGAGGGCATGCGCACGCCGCGATGCTCGGCGATGGCTTTGACCATGAAGTTGGGCGCGTTGCCGATATAAGTGACCGCGCCCATGAACACCGCCCCGGCCGAAATCGCCATGAGGGTGGTGACATGGGCCATGAGTTGCGCCGCGTCGCCCCCCGCCAGATTGAAAAACACCAGATAGGTCGGCGCGTTGTCGAGAAAGGACGACAGCGCCCCGGTGAGCCAGAAGTACGCGGCCGCGATGGGCTGACCCTGCGCATCGGAAGTAAGCGAGACCAGCCCGGCCAGCGCTCCGCCGCTGCCCGCCCGCAGGATGGCGATGACCGGAATGATGGTGAGAAAAATGCCGAGAAACAGCTTGCCCACCTCGATCATCGGCCCCCAGGTGAACTGGTTTTCATGCCGCGCCTGCCATGGCGTGGTGGCCAGCGACAACAGCGCCACGAGGACGAGCGCTGCGTCGCGCGTGAGGTTCTGCAGATCGAGACTCTGGCCGAGTATCGTCACGGTGATGCCCGGTTTCCAAAGGCCGCTGTGCAGCACCGCGATGACAATGACCACCAGCCACAGCACATTCCACGCGCCAATGATGCCCAGCGGGCTGTCCGGCGTGGGGTCGATGGCCGGGCGCTCGGCCTCCTGGCTCCAGAACCAGCGGTCGAGCGCATAAAACACGGCCAACAGCAGGGCGCAGAGCAAAGCCGTGGGGGCCAGCAGGTGCTTGAGCGTCCAGAAAAAATCCACGCCCTTGAGAAAGCCGAGAAATAGCGGCGGATCGCCCAGCGGGGTGAGCGCGCCGCCGGCATTGGCCACCAGAAAGATGAAAAACACCAGCACATGCGCGTTGTGCCTGCGGCCATCGTTGGCGCGGATGACCGGACGCACCATCAGCATCGCCGCCCCGGTGGTGCCCATGACGCTGGCCAGCACCGTGCCAATGGCCAGCAGCAGGGTGTTCTGCGCCGGGCTGCCGTGCAGATTGCCGCGCACCGCAATGCCGCCGCTCACGGTATAGAGCGCTGTGAGCAGAATGACGAAGGGCAGGTACTCGTGCAAAAGGGTGTGCAGCGCAGCGCTCCAAGTGGCCTGCACGCCGAAACTGATGGCAAAGGGGATGAGAAACAGCGCAGCCCAGCCCGCCGCGATCTTGCCCTGATGGTGATGCCACACCTTCGCCGCAAACAAGGGCATGAGCGCGATGGACAACAGCATGGCCGCGAAGGGCAGCCCCCACCACAGGCTGAGCGTCGCCGGGTCGGGGCCGGTCTGGACGGTGGCGGCCGATGCCAGACCTGGCAACAGGCTCAGCAGCACCGTGGCCGCAGCACGGGTCTCACGCCGCATCGACGATCACCACATGCACGCGGTACGGCCCATGCGCACCGAGCACGATGGTTTGCTCGATATCGCCCGTGCGCGACGGGCCGGACACGGTGCTCAAGGCACGCGGCAATTCGCCCAGTTCGGCCCTGAGCAGCGCGTAGGCATCTTCCAGCGCAGCCACGATGCGGCTGGCCGGCACGATGGCGATATGCGTTTGCGGCAGCAGATGGGTGGACGACGGCGTGGCGGGCGAACTCGCCAGCACCAGCGAACCCGTCTCGGCCACCGCGCAGAAGCAGCCGGTGATGCCGAGCTTGTCTTCATCGCGCGGCGGACGGAACTCCAGGGTCACGCCCGCGTCGACCCAGGGCAGATCGGCCAGAGTTTCCCAGGCCACACCCTGCACACCCAAGGCCTGCTCGCGCAGATAAGCCGCCACCGCGGGCGGCACGTCCTGCGCGCTGGCGACCCGGACCACGCTGGTCTGCAGCGCCAGCGCCTGCGTGGTGAAACCCGCTATGCGGTCGGCAATCGTCGGCTGCGGCCCACGCACATGGCGGCCGATATCGACCTCGGCATCGGCCGCCTCGATGTCATGTAGCGCGGCCGGTCGCCCCTGACGGGCACGAATCTGCGCCAGGATCGCGGCGCGGGCGGTGTCGGTATTCATGCGGGAGATTCTAGGAGGCCAACCCCGCGCTTGCCCCTGTCGTTAACTCCAACAGACAGTTTGTTACCAATACTGACCGACTGTCATGTGACGGGTTTCTATGCTCAGCGTCGCCTATCACAAAAAAATCGTCTCGGAGACACTATGCATACCCCACACCAACAAGGCTCACGATTACAGCGCAATGCGCTGGGTCTGCCGCAAATCGTGGCATCCACGCTGGCCAATATCGCGCCAGCCATGAGTTTCTATTTCGGATTCGGCACCATTGTTCAGGGTGCAGGCTGGCGGCGCCGCTAACCATCATCGCCGCAATGGTGGTCGTGCTCTTCCTCACAAATACGCTGGCCGAGTTCTCGAAGTACCGGCCCAGCGCCGGGTCGTTTGTCACTTTTATCGGCATGGGCTTCGGTCCCGTTGCGGGTGCTGCGGCGTCGGTTTTTGTCGTGTTCGGTTATGTCATCGGGGCATCTGCCGTTGTTGTGATTTCCGGCGGTTGGGCGCATGACACCTTGCAGACTTTTCTCGGCATCAATGTGCCCTGGCAAATTCTGAGCGTCGCATCAGCGCTCATCGTTGGGTTTCTGGTGTCCAGAGGCATCGGTTTATCGACGAGGTGGGCGGCGGGTTTCTTCTACTTCGAGCTCGTCTTGCTGCTGATTGGCGCCGTCATCATGCTGGTTAAAAACGCGCAGTGGATCAACCTGTCGCCGTTTTCATGGTCGCAACTTGCCGGCGGCTTCAAGGGCCTCAGCCTAGGTTTCCCTTTGGCCATCTATCTATTCATCGGCTGGGAAAACTCGGCCATGCTGGCCGAGGAAACAAAAGATCCCCGGAGCAATGTTCCGCGAGCATTGCGCTCTGCCACTTTGGCCATCGGAGCACTCTATGCATTTCTGGCCTATGCCACCGAGATCGGCTTTCATCACAACGTAAAAGCCATCAGTGCGTCATCAATCCCCTTTGTCGATGCGCTCAAAGCCTCTGCCGCTGCACTGCTCATCGTGGCCTATCTCGCGGGCATCAGCAGCATCTTTTCATCTTTGATCGGGCTGACCAACTCTCAAGCGCGCATTCTGTTCAATTCGGGGCGCGAAGGCTTGCTGCCCAAATTTTTCGGGCGCGTCCACCAAAAACACCAAACGCCCCATATCGCCATGTGGACCTTCATCGCCATTGCCGTGTTGATTGTTGCGGTCTACGGCAGGCACATCAAACCCGTGGATCTGTTCGGCTATGCCGCCACACTGGGGACGATTCCCATCATCCTCACTTACCTGATTACCAACCTCGCCTTGCCGGTCTACATGCGAAAACACCACCGCGCGGAATTCCAGTTGACCAAACATCTCATTCTGCCGATTCTGGGAACCTTGCTGATGCTGATGCCCTTGTGGGGACTGGTGGAGCCCGGACAGCCGGAACCATTCAATCTCTTCCCCTACGTCGCCCTCGCTGTCTTGGCGCTGTCGGTGATCTACGGATTGATTCTGACCAAGAGTAATCCGCACCTTGCGCAGACCATCGGCAGCTTTATCGCAGACGAATAAAACACCGCACCCAAGCGAAGTCTTTAACTGGAGTCACCCGTCTTCCCCATCATGCTCGACCAGTTGGTCGGCGGGGATCTGGAAGACTTCACGTAGATAGGCCAGATACGCCGGGTCGTCGCACATATTCTTGCCCGGCGCGTCGCTGACCTTGGCAACGGGCTGGCCGTTGCAGCGGGTCATTTTGAGCACCATCTGCGGCGCTTCAAAGCCGAGGTCGTGCATGAGGTTGGTGCCGATGCCGAAGGCCAGGCCGACGCGCTGGTGAAACTGCCGGTAAAGCGCGATGACCTTGGGAATGGTGAGCATGTCGCTGAACACCAGGGTCTTGGTGCGGGGATCGACGCGGTGCTTGGCATAGTGCGCAATCATCTGTTCGCCCCATGAGAAGGGATCGCCCGAGTCGTGCCGGGCGCCGTCGAACAGTTTGCAGAAATACAGATCGAAGTCGCGCAGGAAGGCTTGCAGACCATACACGTCGGCCAGGGCGATGCCCAGGTCGCCGCGGTATTCCTTGGCCCACATCTCGAAGGCGAACACCTGGGTGTCGCGCAGGCGCGGGCCCAGCGCCTGGCAGGCCTGCAGGTATTCGTGCGCCATAGTGCCCAGCGGGGTGAGGCCCATGTCTTTGGCGAGCAGCACATTGCTGGTGCCCGCAAGCTGGGGGCCGAGGCCGCTATGCAGCCGCCCAAGCACCTGGGCCTGCCAGCGCCGCGAGTAGCGGCGGCGGGTGCCGTAGTCGGCGATGCGGCAGTCTTGCAGCTCCGGGGTATGGAGCAGGGCAATCTTGTCGGCAAGACGCGCCAGGCCCGCGTGCTGGTCGGCATCGGCATGGGCGTGGCGGGCGTATACCTCGCTGACGATGGCTAGCACCGGCACTTCGAACAGAATGGTGTGCAGCCAGGGGCCTTGAATGGCGATGTCGATCTCGCCGCGTTCGCGTGCAGCCGGGTCGACAGCGGGTGTGGCGCGGATGCGCTGGCGGTTGAGGCGGAACAGCGCAAGGAAATCGACAAAATCGCTCTTGATGAAACGCAGGCTGCGCAGGTAGTCGAGTTCGTCGGGTTTGAATTGCAGGGTGCAGAGGGCGTCGAGTTCGGCGTTGATCTCGCCCAGCCGCGACACCAGATCGACCCCGGGCGTGCGGCATTTGAAGCGGTACTCCACCTGGGCGCCGGGAAAGTGATGCAGCACCACCTGCATCATGGTGAACTTGTAGAGGTCAGTGTCGAGCAGCGATTCGATGATCATGGGTTGGACGAGTTGCGGCGCTCGCGTGACAGCGCCTTGGCCCAAAGCAGGCGCAGCACGGCGCGTTCGCGCTGGTCTTGCGCAGCATCGGTGCGCACGCGGCGCGCCCGGTCGAGCAGTTGGAGTCCGAGGCGCGCCTGGGCTTCGAGCGCGCCGTCGCGCACGGTGAGATCGAGCGGGCGTCCGGCGCCGGGCAGTTTGTCGAGCATGCCCTCCTGCACGGCTTGGGCAATGCGGGTTTCGCCGATGAAGGCCAGCGCATTCATGCGTCGTGGAACCGGGTGAATTCGGCCACCGGTGCGCGCTCGGTGACCAGGGTGTTTTCGATGGCCGCAGGATCGGCCCAGCCCAGCGACATGCCGCAGACGACTTGCTGCGTTGCGGCGTCGAGCTTCAATTCGTCTTCGATGAGGCGGTGAAACTGGGTGAACGCGGCCTGCGGGCAGGTGTCGAGACCGCGACCGCGCGCCGCCACCATGATGTTCTGCAAAAACATGCCGTAGTCGAGCCAGCTGCCCTGTTCCATCACCCGGTCGATGGTGAAAATCAGCCCGACCGGCGCGTCGAAAAACCGGTAGTTGCGACCATGCTGTGCGTGCATGGCGGGCTTGTCGCCCTTGGCGATGCCCAGCAGGCCGTACAAGTCCCAGCCGACCTTGCGGCGGCGGTCGATATAGGGCGAACGCCATTCACGCGGATAGTAGGCGTATTCCTCGGTGTGCTGCGCGGCCTGTGACGGGTCGTCATACGCCGCCAGGATGCGAGCGGACAGCCGCGCCAGCGCCGCGCCCGTGAGCACATGCACTTGCCAGGGCTGGGTGTTGGTGCCCGACGGCGCGCGCGCGGCCACTTGCAGGATGGCCTCGAGCGTGGTGCGCGGCACCGGCGTGGGCAGAAAGCGGCGGATGGAACGGCGCGAAGTAATCGCGCCATCCACTGCGGACTGCGTCTCTGGCGCGGGGGGCGTTTGTTCTGCCGAGGCGATGGGAAGGCGATGGGTCATGGCTAAAGCGAATGCGGTCATTCAGCCTCAGTCTATCCCCCCGAATCGAAGCCCTGCGCGACACCGGGTTTGGGGGTGGGCAAGCTGCACGGGTCGCCCCATCATTCGCAAAGTCCAAACGTGAAAAAACGTAACACCTTTGCGGATTCCTCACATGAAACGCATCGCCCTGTTCGCCGACGGCACCTGGAGCAAGCCCGACCAGAACGACGGTAACGCGCCCACGCCGACCAATGTGGTCAAGCTCTCGGTCGCCGTCGCGCCGCAAGACAGTCATGGCATCGATCAGGTGGTGTTCTACCAAAAAGGTCTAGGCGAACAGGGCGGCCTATGGGACAAGATCACCGGGGGCGCGTTTGGCCTGGGGATCTCGGCCAATATCCGCGAGCTTTACCTGTTTCTGGTGCAGAACTATCACCCGGGCGACCAGATCTTTCTGTTCGGTTACAGCCGCGGCGCGTACACGGTGCGCAGCGTGGGCGGGCTGATTCGCAATTGCGGCATCCTGCGTCCGCAGCATGTCGGCCGCGTGGGCGAGGCCTACGCGCTCTATCGCGACCGTTCGCCCGACAGCCACCCCAACGCGCCGCAATCCGTCGCCTTTCGCGAGGCCTACGCCTGGCCGGACGCGCCCATCGAACTCATCGGCGTCTGGGACACGGTGGGCGCCCTGGGCATACCCGTCACCCCGCTGCGCTTCTGGACTAAACCTCTGTACGAGTTTCACGACGTGGCGCTGAGCAGCCATGTGCGCTACGGCTATCAGGCACTGGCGCTGGACGAGCGCCGCAAGCCTTTCGTGCCGACGCTTTGGCAGAAGCAAAGCCACGCCACCGATCAGGTGGTGGAGCAGGCCTGGTTTCCGGGCGTGCATGGCGATGTGGGCGGAGGGCAAACGCTCACCGGCCTTTCTGACGGTGCGCTGCTATGGATGGCCGACCGGGCGCAACGCTGCGGTCTGGCGCTCGACCCGGCCCTGCTTCCCCCGCATGGCGACCCCGCCGCGCAAATGGGCGAGACCTTGACGCTGTTCTACCGCCTGCTGGGTCAGCGCGAACGCCAGCCGGGACAGGCCAACCCCGCCGGTCACGAGGGCGTGCATACCTCCACCCTCAGCCGACACTCCACCCTGCCCGACTACCGCCCCCCCGCGCTGGAGCGTTTTCTCGCCATGCGGCCGGTGACTTACTTGCCCTGAGCGGCGGCGGCAGAAGCGACAGACGCAGCAGCGGGCGCTTGCGGTGCCGTTGTTGGCGATGTGGTCGGCGCAGCGGTCGGCACTCCGGATGGTGCGCTTGCAGTGGCCTGACCTGAAGCCAGGCCGAGCGTGAGCACCACGTCCTTTTCCTGGTCTTTCTCGTCGCCGTTGCCCGCCATCTTGTCCGCCGTCTTTTCTGCGGCCTTGATCGCAGTCCCCGTCTGCACCCGCGTCGCAGGCAAGGCCTTGGGGCCGGTGGTCAGCGCCGTGACCACGGCCTTGGCCCGCGCCTGCGCCAGCGCGTCGAGAGCCGATTGGGGAATCACTACCGCCTTGGCCAACTGCGCCAGCATGGCGTGCAGCAAAGCCTGCTCCGGCTGATCGGTTTTGGGCAGCGATTTTTTCAGCGCATCGAGCGCGCTAGTCGGGTGCTGGTCGAGGTAGAGCGCGGTGATGGCATTGCGGGTGCGGGCATTGCCCAGATCGAGCGGGCCCGGGCTGACATCGGGCGGCACGGTCACGCCCAGCTTGAGCAGCACCTGACGACGCACAGCGGCCTGCTGCAGCGCGGCGGTGTCGCGCGCGACATCGAGCGTGGGCGGCACCTGCAATTCCAGCCGCGGCCGCTTGCGCAGCGCCTCGGCGATATGCAGCAGCTTTTCACGCTCGGGCGGCGCCAGCACTGCGCTGCCGGGGGCGAAAGCCACGTTCTGCGACGTTTGCTCGCCCCCGCCGCCGAACAGTGCGCCCAGCGCGCGGAACGGCGCGGTGACGATCTTGGTCAGCACGTTGACGATGGCCTGCCAGATGATGCCGCCGTAGCTGAACTTGGGGTTGTTCAGGTCGCCATGCACCGGCAGGTCGATGTCGATCACGCCGTCGCTGTTTTCCAGCACGGCGATGGCCAGATCGAGCGGCAGGTTCATCGCGCCGGGGCTGTCGACATGCGGGCCCAGCTTGAGGTGGGTGATGGTGAACTGGTTGTTGCCCTGCATCTGCGCCTTGACGATCTTGTACTGCAGCTTGGCATCGAGCCGCCCCGATTCGATGGTGCGCCCGGCAAACTTGCCCGAGTACGGCGAAACCGAGGCCATGTTCAGGTTGCGGAAATCCAGCGTCACGTCGGTGTTCTGGGTGGCGCGGAAGGGCTGCAACTGCCCCCGCACCTTGGCCGAGCCGTAGTCGTTGACCTGACCGTCGAGTTCGATCTGGGCGCTGCTATCGGGCGCGTCTGACAGACCGTTGATCACCCCGGAGAGCTTTTGCATGCGCACCCGGAAGTCGGGTTTGATGGACTGATCGGTGAAGTCCACGTCGGCATTTTCGATGGCGGTGCGGTCGATGCGCAGCGCCAGCGGCAAGGGCTTTTCCGCACTGTGGCCCACAGCGGCAGGCGGCGGGCTCTGGGCGGCTTTGCGCGTGAGCAGGATGGCCTGCACATTGAGCGTACGGTCGGGGTTGATGACGATGCGACCATAGGGCTCCACCGCCTGCAGCGCGTTGATGCTGACCGACAGCGGCGCGCTATCGACGCTCAGCCCGGTGGCCGCCAGCTTGCGCCAGCCCAGAAACGGCGTGCGCCCTTCGGGCTCGACCAGCGCGAGGTTGTCGATCTGCGCACGGCCGTCATAGCTCACCTTCGGCACGCTGCCCTGGCCCTTGCCCAGCTTCACCGTGCCGTCGGCCGAGGCGGTTCCGCTGGTAAGCAGCAGCCGCACATAAGGCGCCAGCAGACTGCCGTAGGGGGTGAGCGCAAGCTGCTGAAGTTGCACCTGCAGCGAACCGGCCAGCGGTTGCGGGACGACCTGGCCGCGGGCGCTGAACTGCCCGCCCTGCTTGAGCGCGAAGCGCACTTGCAGCGCAACGGGTTTGCGCAAATCCAGACTGAGGTTGCGGGCGCTGGCCTGACCCTGCACCACATCCAGACGGAGGGGCGCGGAAGTCTGGCGATCTTCGACCTGAGCCGAGAAGTCGCGCAGAGCAAGGCTTTTGAGTTGCAGATCGGGCAGCTTGGCAGCCGGGTTTTGTGCGGCAGGCTTGGCGGGTCGTGGCGCTGCGGAGGCGGGGGTCGCGGACAGGGGCACAAAGGCCTGCGCCCAGTTCAGGCCGTTCTGCGCCAGAGTCACCTCGGTATTGAAGCCGTCCACTTGCAGGGCCCCGGCGCGAATATGGGCCACGCCGGACGCGGGCAGACTGATTTCGCTGGAGCCGAGTTGCAGGCTTTTCCACCGCGCCAGCGCTTGACGGGCGCTGTCGAGCTGCATCGCGCCGAGTTGCAGTTGCAGGTCTTTGGCCTGAACCTGCGCCGGGCTGCCCGCAGGCAGCACCACCTTGGCCGCGGAGTTCATCTTGAGGTCGCTGAGCTGCAGTTGCAGCGGCGCCTTGAAGCTCTGGTCGGTGTAATCCAGCGCCTGCACCCGGGTGGCGACGCGCTGCACTTCCAAGGTCCAGGCGGGTGCGGGCTGAGCGGCTTGAACGGCTGATGCAGGCGCTGAAGTGGGCACTGAGGCGGGAACTGAAGCGGGCGGGCTCGGCGGCTTCGACGCTTTGGAAGCGCTCATGGCCTGCAGCAGATCGATCTGCCCGTTCGCCAGACGCTTGAGCTGAACTCGGGCCGCGTCGAGCTGAACGGCGCCGAGTTGCAGGCGGCGCTGCGCCAGATCGGCCTGCACCGCATCGACCTGCAGCATGGGCAGCGAAAGCCAAGGCGCCGCCTGTGCAACTTCTGCGCGCAACTGGCTGTTCTGCAGGGTGATTTGCGGCAGTTGCAGGGTGCGCTGGGCCAGATCGACCGTGCCCGGCTGCGTCTGCAGGCTGCCCGCCTGCAGTGCGGCCTGGCCGATCTGCCCGCTGATGTCTTGCACGCGCAGCGGCCCGAAACCTGCGTGTTGCCGAGCCCAGTCGAGTTGCCCACCTTGTAGTTGCGCAGTGTGGAACTGCAGCTGATCGCTGCCTGAGGCGGCGCTCAATCCGTCCAGCGACAAAGACTGCATCGACACGGTGCGTTTGGCGCCATCGATTTTTGCCCCATCCAGTTTCAGGCTTTGCCACTGCACGGCGGCGGCGCCCACCCGCGCGGCCAAGGTCTGAATTTGCGCGCCGAGGTCATTGATCGCCCACAGCCAGCCTTGCTGCCCCTGCACCGCGCTGTAGGCCGCATGAATCGACGCCGTGCCCGAGGTGATCTGCAAGCTGCTCGATAGATTCGGCACGGCCCGCGCCGCGGCTGCCAGGTCGAGCCCGGTGAGTTCCGCCTGCCCGCCGGACACCAGCGGATTGACGCCCACATAGCCCTTCCAGCGCAGCGTGGCCTTCTGCTCGGGCAGCACCAGACTGATGGCGTATTGCCCGCGCGCCTTGGGCAGAGTGGACAGATCGTTGACCTGCACGTTCAAAGGCGTCAACTGCGTGGCATAGGGATGGGGGCGGTTGGCATCGGCGTAGCGCAGCGTGCCGCCTGCGATCTGCAACTGCTCGATCACCACGCGCGGGAGGGTGTCGGAAGGTTTGGCCGGTTTGGGGCCGCGCTGCAGGGCGCGCACCAGAGCGTCCCAGTTCATCGCGCCGCCTTGCGCAATGGCCACGTTCACCTGCGGCTGATCGACGCGGATTTGATGAAACGTCCACGCCCAGCGAAACAGGCTGACCGGGGCGAAATCAACGAACAGCTTGCCAAACCCCGCCAGCGGCACCCCTTGCGGCGTGCTCAGTTGCAGCTGGTCCACCGTGAGATTCAGGTGCAGGGGGTCGAACGCCACCTTGCCCACCGTGGCCCGGCTGTCGAGCCGCGACTGCGCCAGCTTGGGGATGTAATGCTCGGCCAGCGGCCCGACCGCAAGGTAGCCAAAAGCCACGTAAAACACGAACAGGCCCGCCACAATGAGCACCGGCAGGCTGAGCAGCACGCGGCGCAGTCGCCTCCAGACGGACGAAGCAGTGGCAGACATCAAAACCTCGCGAAAGATTGGATGCACTGCATTATGGCTCCACCCCGCGGCGCGGCGCCGCTTCGGCCGATACCATCCCTGCTTGTTGCGCAACTCAATCCACCCGAACCCATGACCGACTCGACCCCCGCTTATGTTCAGTACGTAGGCGCCGCCCTGTTTGCCATTGCGGTGATCCATACCTTTTCCACCAAATTCTTCGAGGGCCTGGCGCACCGCCAGCCCGCGCACGCCGGGCTGTGGCATCTGCTCGGCGAGGTCGAGGTGGTGTTTGGGTTTTGGGCCATGGTGCTCATGGTGTTTTTGTTCGCCACGCTGGGGCAGCATGAAGCGGTGGGCTACATCGACTCGCGCGATTTCACCGAGCCGCTGTTCGTCTTCGCCATCATGGTCATCGCAGGCACCCGGCCCATTCTTCAGGCTGCGGGCGACGTCGTCAACGGGCTGGAGCGCGCCCTTCCCCTGCCGGGCGCGATCATGTTTTACCTGCTTCTGCTGGTGCTCGTGCCGCTGCTGGGTTCGTTCATCACCGAACCCGCAGCCATGACCTTGGCCGCCCTTTTGCTGCGCGACCGCATTTTTCGCGCCGAAGTGTCGCTGCGGCTCAAATACCTCACCCTGGGGGTGCTGTTCGTCAACGTATCCATCGGCGGCACGCTCACCCATTTCGCCGCGCCGCCGGTGCTCATGGTGGCCTCGACCTGGCAGTGGGATCTGGGTTTCATGTTCACCCATTTCGGCTGGAAAGCCGCCATCGCGGTGGCCATCAACGCCGTGGGCGCCACCCTGATGTTCCGCCGCGAACTGGCCGGGCTGGCGCGACCGGCCGCGGTGGATACGCCCGACCCCACACAACAACGCGCGCCGCTGAGCGTCATCGGCATCCACCTGTTGTTTCTGGTGGCCGTCGTGGTGTTCGCTCACCACCCGGCGGTGTTCATTCCCCTGCTGCTGTTTTTCGTCGGTTTTGCCACCGCCTACGCGCGCTATCAAGACGCCCTGATGCTCAAGGAAGGCATGCTGGTGGGCTTCTTTCTGGGCGGGCTGGTGGTGCTGGGCGGCCTGCAGCAATGGTGGCTGCAACCGCTGCTCACCCGCATGGATGCCACGGCGGTATTTTTCGGCGCCACGGCGCTGACGGCCATCACCGACAACGCGGCGCTGACCTACCTCGGCTCGCTGGTGCAGGGACTGAGCCCCGAATTCAAATACGCGCTGGTGGCGGGGGCGGTCAGCGGCGGCGGCCTCACGGTCATCGCCAACGCCCCCAATCCGGCTGGCATCGCCCTGCTGCGCAGCTGTTTTGACGAAGGAGCGGTGCAGCCGCTGGGCCTGTTGGCCGCCGCCCTGCTGCCCACCGCAGTGGCGATGGGCTGCTTCTGGCTGCTGTGATCCATTTTTCCAAACGCTTTCCTAACCTATGAATACTCCCACCCTCCCTGACTCCGCAACTCACACCGTCGCTTTTCTCGGCCTGGGCGTCATGGGCGACCCGATGGCCGGGCATCTGGCCCGCGTCGGGCACCGCGTGACTGTTTACAACCGCACCGCGAGCAAGGCCCACGACTGGGTGCGCCGCAACGGCGGTCATTCAGCGGCGACACCGCGCGAAGCCGCGGCGGGGGCCGACTTCGTGTTCTCCTGCGTCGGCAACGATGACGACCTGCGCGCCGTGACCCTCGGCCCAGACGGCGCTTTCGCCGGCATGCAGCCCGGCGCGGTGTTCATCGACCACACCACGACCTCGGCCGATGTCGCCCGCGAGCTGGGCCTTGCGGCGCGCGAACGCGGCCTATTTTTTCTCGACGCCCCCGTCTCGGGCGGGCAGGCCGGTGCGCAGAACGGCACACTCACCGTGATGTGCGGCGGCGAGGCCCCAGCGTTCGAGCGGGCGCAGCCGGTGATTGCCGCGTTCGCCCGCGCCGTCACCCGTCTGGGCGACAACGGCGCCGGGCAGCTTTGCAAGATGGTCAACCAGATCGCCATCGCCGGCGTGGTGCAAAGCCTGGCCGAGGCCATCGCCTTTGGCGAGCACGCCGGGCTGGATCTGTCCACGGTGCTGCAGGTGATCGGCAAAGGCGCGGCGCAGAGCTGGCAGATGGACAACCGCGGCTCGACCATGATCGAAGGCCGCTACGACTTCGGCTTTGCCGTCGATCTGATGCGCAAGGACTTCGGTCTGTGTCTGCAGGAGGCCCGCCACAACGGCGCGCGGCTGCCGGTCCTTGCCTTGGTCGATCAGTTCTATGCCGATGTGCAGGCGGCAGGCGGCGGGCGGCTCGACACCTCGTCGCTGCTCAAGCGGCTGCGTGATAAAAGCAACTGAAACTGCGGCGCCACAAAAGACAAAGACGACAAAGGCCACCCGAGAGTGGCCTTTGTTTTTACTGACGACGATTATTTGGCCGTGTAGCGCGCGGCGCTGGCGGTGATTTCGGCCCGCGCGGCATCAATCCCGGCCCAGCCTTCGGTCTTCACCCACTTGCCCGCTTCGAGGTCTTTGTAGTGGTTGAAAAAATGCTCGATCTGCTTGAGCAGTTCGGGCGGCAGGTCTTCGGGCTTCTGGATGTGGCGGTACTGCGGCAGCAGTTTTTCCACCGGCACGGCGATGAGCTTGGCGTCCACCCCGGCTTCGTCGGTCATTTTCAGCATGCCGATGGGGCGGCAACGCACCACGCAGCCATGCACCAGCGGAATGGTGGTGACCACGAGCACGTCCACCGGGTCGCCGTCTTCCGACAGGGTCTGCGGAATGTAGCCATAGTTGCACGGGTAGTGCATCGCGGTGGACATGAAGCGATCGACGAACAGCGTCCCGCTGGCCTTGTCCACCTCGTACTTCACCGGCGGCGCGTGCGCGGGAATCTCGATCACTACGTTGAAGTCGTCAGGCAGGCTTTTGCCCGCAGGCACGTCGCGCAAACTCATAATCAGTCCTTGGGTTAAGAGAGAGGTAGAAAAAATTTAGGCAGGATTATTGCCGCGTGGCTCGGGCGGCGGTGCGTTTTCCTTTTGCGGGTTGCGCATGTCCTGCAACTGCTGCTCGCTGATGATGTTGAACATGGTCACGACCTTCGACACGCCCGTGGTGTCGCGTGCGATCTGCACGGCGCGGTCGGCCTCGCGCTGCGTGACGATGCCCATGAGATAGACCACGCTATTGGACGTGGTCACCTTGAACGCATTGCCGAAAATATCGCGGGCGTCGATCAGGCGGGCACGCACCTTGGTGGTGATGAGGGTGTCGGTGGCGCTGCGGTTGAGGTCGGCCACAGGCCCGATGTCGATTTCGTTGAGCACGGCCTTGACATTGGGCACGCCCTTGACGACCCCTTCGGCCTTCTGTTTATCGGCCTCGCTCGGCACCTGGCCGACCAGCAGCACCTGCTGGTTGTAGCTCACGGCGCGCACATTGACACCGGCGCCCAGGGCGGAAGAAATGCGGTTGTCCGCCTTGAGCTCGATGGTGTTGTCTTCGAGGATGGAGCCCGCCGTGCGTCGGTCGGTTGCCACATAGGCGGTGGTGCCCACCGCGCCCAAACCCAGCACGAAGCAGCCCTGCAACTGCGTGGCCGCGAGCACGACGGCCAGCAGACTGGCCGCGCGCCACAAACCGCGCGAACGACGCACGCCGCTCGCAGCGGAAGTCGATTTAGAACAAATATCCACGTTCATCTGTGTCATGCCAAAGACTCCGGTTCGCCCATCAGCACCCAGTCTAAGCCATCGCAAAGGCAATGCAATGTCAACAGATGCACCTCCTGGATGCGGGCGGTACGGTCGTTGGGCACGGCGATATGCACATCCGCTTCGCGCAGCAGGCCGGCCACCCGGCCGCCAGTGCGCCCGGTCAGCGCCAGCACGCTCATCTCTCTGGCCTGCGCGGCCCGCACGGCTTCGACGATGCTCGACGAATTGCCGCTGGTGCTGAACGCCACCAGCACGTCGCCGGGCAGACCCAGCGCCCGCACCTGCTTGGCGAACACATGGTCGAAACCGTAATCGTTCGCCACGGCGGTGAGGGTGGAGGTGTCGGTGGTGAGGGCGATGGCGGCCAGCTCGGGGCGCTCGCGCTCGAAGCGGCCGACCAGTTCAGCGGCCAGATGCTGACTGTCGGCGGCCGATCCGCCGTTGCCGCAGATCAGAATCTTGTGCCCATTCGACACCGCCGTCGCCAGCACATCGACGGCGCGCGCGATCGGCCCGGTCAGCGCCTCGGCCGCCTGGTACTTCAGATCGGCGCTGTCGAAAAAATGCTGCTGGATACGCTGCTCTAGCATGATGTGACTGAGAGACAAAAGGGCGATGTTAGTCGGGGTCGAGTGCCTGTGCGGCCCGCGTGTTGTCCTGCCTGCGTCATCATTCTTCCGCCGAAAACGCGCCGGGCAGCCACTCCAGCTTGCCCGCTTCCAGCGCAACCACATCGAAACGGCATGTCGGCTCCTCGACCAGACGCGCCAGATAGTGACGCGCGGCCAGCACAATACGGCGGCGTTTGCGCGCATCGACACTGCCCGCCGCCCCGCCATACGCCGCCGCGTTGCTGCGGGCGCGTACCTCGACAAAGACCAGCGTGCCGTCGGCCGCGCGCATGATCAGGTCGATCTCGCCGCCCCGCACCCGATAATTGCGCTCGACCAGCCGCAAGCCGCGGGCCTGCAGCTCGGCGCAGGCCTGCGCTTCTGCCGACTGCCCCAGACGGCGCGCCGCGCGCTGCTTCCACATTTGCAACATGCCCGCCATGTCCACTCCCCTCCAAACCGCACTGGAATTCTGCGCCCAGCAGGATTTTCCGCCCGCGCTCTACATGGTGGCCGCGCCCATCGGCAACCTGGCCGACATCAGCCTGCGCGCCCTGGCCGTACTGCACCATGCCGACCGCATCGCGGCCGAAGACACCCGAATGGCGCAGCGTCTGCTCGAAGCCTACGGTCTGCGCAAACCCACGCTGCGCTGCGACCGGCACCGCGAGGCGCAGGCCGCGCAGCACATCGTCGCCGCGGTGGCCGCGGGCGAGCGCGTGGCTTTTGTCAGCGACGCGGGCACGCCGGGCATCAGCGATCCGGGCAGCCGCATCGCCGCCGCCGCTCATGCCGCAGGGCTGCGGGTAATGCCCCTGCCGGGTGCCAGCGCGGTGACGACGGCGCTCAGCGCCAGCGGCCTCGATCTGCACTCGGGTTATTGCTTCGCGGGATTCGCGCCCGAAAAGGTCGTGGCACTGCGCGCCTTTCTGCAGGCCGCGCTACAGGCTACGCGGGTGACGGTGTTTTTCGAAGCCCCGCACCGGCTGCGCGACTGCCTGCTCACCTTGCTGGAGCTGGACGCGCAAGCGCAACTCGTCCTCGCCAAGGAGTTGAGCAAACAGTTCGAAACCCTGCTGCCCTGCACGCCGCAAGCCGCGCTCGACTGGCTCGATGCCGCTCCCCGGCGGGCGCAGGGCGAATTCGTGCTGCTGCTGCAGCCGCGCGCGGCCGTGGCGGAACTCGACACCCGAGCCATCGCCCTGCTGCAGCGGCTGGCGCAGGAGTTGCCCGCCTCACGCGCGGCGGCGGTGGCGGCCGACCTCACCGGGCTGAAGCGCGATGCGCTCTACCGCTGGTTGCTCGATCAAAAACAGGGCTAATAAACGGGCTGATCGGGCGCCCCGCCTCACACCGGCGCCGGGGCTTCACCCGTCCAGATTTCCACCCGGTTGCGTCCGGCTTGTTTGGCGCGGTAGAGCGCCTGGTCGGCGCGGTCGAGCAATTCGTCGGCGTCCATCAGGGTGGACGTGGGAAGGAACTCGGCAATGCCGATGCTGGTGGTCAGCGTCAAGCCATCAGGCGCGCTCGTGGGCAGGCAGCTGGCTTCCTGGATGGACAGCCGCAGGCGCTGCGCCACATCGAACGCGACCTGCCGCGTGGTCTGCGGCAGCAGAATGGCGAACTCATCGCCCCCCAGCCGTCCACACAGATCGGGCCCGCGCAACTGCTGCATGCAGGTCTGCGCAAAACAGCGAATGACAGCGTCGCCCACCTGATGGCCGAAGCGGTCGTTGATCTGTTTGAAACGGTCGATGTCCAGCGCCAGCACCACGAACGGGCTGCCCTCACGCTGCGCGCGGCGCAGCTCCAGTGCGGCGCGGGCCAGAAAGTAGCGGCGGTTCGGAATGCCGGTGAGCGTGTCGGTGTAGGCCAGATTGCGCAATTCGCTTTCGCGCGCCTTGGCCTCGGTGATGTCCTTGAAGGCGAAGATCAGCGCGTCGTCGTCGCGGTAACGCCCCCGGGTGACCGACAGCAGCAGCCAGACCTCGGTGCCGTCGAACCGACGGAATTGGGCCTCCACGCCGCGCACGATGCCGCCTTCGCGCTGCAGCCGAGCCAGCAGTTGATCGCGATCGACCGAATCGCCCCAAAGAGGCCGCATCGACTGCCCGGCGTGCTCCGCATACGAGCCGCGGAACAGGCTGTCGGCGGCCTTGTTGGAAAACAGCAGCGCCGCGTCGCTGGTGCGGGTGATGACCAGCGGCACCGGCGACTCTTCCGCGAGGAAGCGAAAGCGCTGCTCGTCTTCGCTGAGTTGCTGCTGCAACTGCTTGATGGCGGTGATGTCCTGCATGCTGGTGACCACGCCCACGATCTGGCGGCTGACCGCGTCGCGCACCAGCGCCTTGTTCAAAATCCACACCGTGGGCTCATGATCGGGATGCAGATAAGGCGCTTCGCGCGTGACCTGCAGGCTGCCGGAAAGCAACTCGCTGTCCATGTCTTCCCAGATGCGGCCCAGCGTCGTGCCGAGGATCTGCGTCCCGGTGCGGCCGTGAATTTCCGGGCCGCTGAGCCCGACGAGCAGGTTGAAGGCGACGTTCACCCGGGTGAACCGCCCCTGCGGATCGCTGAACGCCACCGGGTTGGGCAGGGCGTTGAGCAGCGATTCCTGAAACCGCAACTGCGCCTGTGTGGTGGCCTGGCTGATCTGCAGCGCGGCGGTGCGGCGGTTGACCTTTTTTTCCAGCGTGGCATTGATGTCGCGCACCTGTTTGAGTGCCACGGTCCGCTCGTTGGCCAGCAATCCGGCGAGCAGCATGGCGCTGGCGAACGCCAGCAGAATGATCTGCATGGACATGAAGCGGTCGCTGCCCAGCATGCTGTACATCGGGCCTTGCTGCAGCACGGTCGCCGTCACGATCAGCAGGCTGATGACCGCGCTCAAGGCAGCTGAAACCGCCAGCGGCAGACGCATCGCCGACCACAGCAGCGGCAACATGACCAGGCTCGCCAGCCCGATGGGCAGCGCGCTCTGGCCGACTGGCATGAGATAGACCAGCAGGGTGCCGATCACCGCGAGCGCCGGCAGCCACACCATTTCCCCGTTGAACGCCGCCCGCAAGGTCTGCAGCGACGCCCGGCGCAGCAGTTCGGCGGCGGGGGTGAGCACCACGATGCTGGCCATATCGGTCACCCACCATTGCACGCCCAGATCAGGCGAAACGGGCGTCCGGCCAAAACCGAAGGTGGCCGCGGCAGCGGCCCCCACGGCCGCAGAGACCCCCGCGCCGATTACGCCCATGGCGCCGATGAACCAGAGACCGTCGGCCGTCGTCTCGAAACCCTGCCAACGCGCGCGTCGCCGCAACAGCCACAGACCGAGCAGCGGCCCGAGGACGTCGCCCGCCGCGATCAAGGCACTGGCCTGCAGTCCCCAGCCCAACAGCATGTAGTCGCTCACCCAGGACGCGAGCGCGATGGCCGGCACCATCGACGGCCCGCGCGCAATCAGGCCGAAGGCCGCCACGGCCGCCGAAGGCCACAGAATGAGCTCGCTCGACCGCACCCCGAGCACCAGCCAGGCCACCAGGATGTAACACGCAGCGAGGCCCACTGACCAGAGCAGCCAGCGAATCACGGAGCGGGTGGACACGGAGCACATGAGGGCGTTGCAGTAGGGTCAGTGAGTCAAAGTTTCAGGGCAGAAAACGACATTTCATGAAGAGAAAAACATCCCAAAAAATCGGTTGATAATTGTCAGCAAAGA
The DNA here is from genome assembly GCF_002282795.1 of Thiomonas sp. 13-64-67. Classification (NCBI taxonomy): domain Bacteria; kingdom Pseudomonadati; phylum Pseudomonadota; class Betaproteobacteria; order Burkholderiales; genus Thiomonas; species Thiomonas sp. 13-64-67. Next base: position 5,344 of record NZ_NCKP01000014.1, on the reverse strand, counting down.
ACCAAACTTGTTGACAATCCAGACAAACTGGAGAAATCAACGAAAGATAAGCATTATTCCTGCACCAGATTCGCTGACTGCTCTGGCTTGACTGGATTCTCTGGAAGTTGCGTCGCCCTGTCCGTGAAATCCGTCACGTTGTCGGCCCGTAGCCTGTCACGCAGCGCTAGGAATTGTTGAAAATTGCGCACTGCTTCACGAACTCAGCACCGTAAGCGCGGCGTTTCTCTGGCTGTTTCTCTTACTGAACCCTCTCCCATGCCCCCACTGCCCGACCCCGAACCGTCCTTCTCGTCGCCTGCGATGCAGCGTCGCTTACTGCTGAGGGCCGCGGCAGGTACGCTTTTGTTCAGCCCGTGGCTGAAAGCCGCCCAGGCGCGAGCCGCAGTCAATCTGGCCGCGACGCCCATCGGCCGCATGGATCTGCCGTGGTGGCGCAAGCGCTTTGAAGCGTCGCTGCAACAGGTGCGCCGCAGCCAGCCAGAACTCGTCTGGCTGGGCGACTCCATCACCCAGAACTGGGAGCGCAGCAGCCCGCAGCCCTGGGCCGACTACCAGCCCATCTGGCAACGCGAATACGGACGCTACCAGCCGCTCAATCTCGGCTTCATCGGCGATACCACCGCCAGTGTGTTGTGGCGGCTCGATCACGGGCAGGTGCAGGGGCTGTCTCCGAAGGTCTGCACTCTGCTGATCGGCGCCAACAATCTGGGACGGCCGCACTGGGGCGCACACCTGACCGTGCCGGGCATCGAGGCGGTGGTGGACAAGGTGCACCAGTTGCTGCCGCACACCGCGGTGCTGCTGCTCGGCGTGCTGCCCAGCAAGCGCTCGGCCTGGATCAGCGCCGAAACCCTCAAGATCAACGCCGCGCTGGCCCAGCGTTATGCCCACAGCCCCTTTGTGACCTTCCTGAATGTCGGCCATGTGCTGCTCGACGCCCAAGGCCAGCCCGATCCCTCGCTCTATCTCGAAGGGCACGTGGCGCATCAAACTGTGCTGCTCCACCCGGATGCGCAAGGCATGGAACGCATCGCCCAGGCGATCGCGCCCACGCTTGACAGACTCATGAGAATCTCGCCGGACCGTCCCAAGAGTCCATAGTGCCCAGAACAGAGAGCCGAGCGAAGCGAAGGGTTTCGGGGTGGGCTGATGGCTCGCTGAACCGGCCTTCCTGCCCGCAGGCAAAGCGGCTTTTGCTGTGCCATACTGCGCCACGCACACTGCCTGCCCATTCCCAAAAAAATTCTGCAGGAGACAACATGAAAGCTTCCCTTCGTTTGCCCGCGGCGCTCGGTCTGTGCGCCTTGCTGTCCGCACCCGCCTTCGCGGCCGAGCCGCTCACCGTCACGGTCCACCGACTTACCCTTGAGACCGCCGAGCGCATCGCGCAGGGCGCCATCAAGACCTGTCGCGCCAAGGGCTTGCAGGTCAGCGTGACCGTGGTCGATCGCAACGGCATCGTGCAGGCCACGCTGCGCGACACCCTGGCCCCGCCGGTCTCGCTGGCCATCAGTCGGCAAAAGGCCTACACCGCCGCCATGTTCGGCATCAAAGGCACCGCCATGGGGCCGCAAGCCGCGTCGCCCCTGGCGCTGCTGGGCGACGGCCTGGCCTTCACCGCGGGTTCCGTGCCGATCGAAGCCGGGGGCCGGATGTACGGCGCCGTGGGCGTGAGCGGCGCGCCGGACGGCAAGGTCGACGAGGAATGCGCCCAGGCCGGACTCGACGCAGTCTTGCCCGATCTGGAAATGCAGTAAGGGCCTGCGCGTCCCCTCGCGTTTCCCGTTGTTCTTCCCTGGTTTTCCCTACTCGCGCCCCTGCCTACAATCCTCACTCAGTTCTGCGCGACCTCGCGCCGCGCAGAACTGACCGACACAACGGCCTGCCTTTTTTTTGGGCAGCCCGATCAACCCGCATGAAATCAGGGCTTTCCGCCCATCCGGTGTGACATTTTCCCCAGCCGCTGGGGATAACTGGGCACCGGTGGCACCCCTGTGGATAATTTTCTGACCCTCCATGGCCAGTCGCCGACCTCCCGCCTATTCCGAATCGTCCATCCGCGTGCTCAAGGGCCTGGAGCCCGTGCGCCAGCGGCCGGGCATGTACACCCGCACCGACAACCCGCTGCACATCGTGCAGGAAGTCATCGACAACAGCGCTGACGAAGCCCTGGGCGGGTACTGCCAGCACATCGCCGTCACCCTGCACGCCGACGGCAGCATCAGCGTGGAAGACGACGGTCGCGGCATCCCCTTCGGTCTGCACCCGGAAGAGAACGCGCCGGTGGTCGAGCTGGTGTTCACCCGGCTGCATGCAGGGGGCAAGTTCGACAAGCTGCAGGGCGGCGCGTACAGCTTTTCGGGCGGGCTGCACGGCGTGGGCGTTTCGGTCACGAATGCACTGGCGGCACGGCTTGAAGTGACGGTCTGGCGCGACGGCCAGGTGGCGCATCTGGTGTTTGCAGGTGGCGACGTTATCGAACCCCTGGCGGTGCGCAAGGCCGCACGCGATGAGCGCAGAAGCGGCACCCGTGTGCGCGTCTGGCCCGATGCCAAATACTTCGACAGCCCGCATCTTCCGCTGGCCGAACTCACCCATCTGCTGCGCAGCAAGGCGGTGCTGCTGCCCGGGGTGAAGGTCGATCTGATTCAGGAAAAAACCGACGACACCACGCACTGGGAATATGCCCGCGGACTGCGCGACTATCTGCTCAGCAGCCTGCCCGCCGAGCCCTTCATCGACCTGTTCGAAGGCGAGCACTACGCCAGCGCTTCAGAGCAGGAGAGTTTCGCCGAAGGCGAGGGCGCGGCCTGGTGCGTGGCCTTCACCGAAGAGGGCGCGGTGCTGCGCGAGTCTTACGTCAACCTCATTCCCACCCCGGCTGGCGGCACGCACGAAGCCGGCTTGCGCGAGGGGCTGTTCCAGGCGGTGAAGGGCTTCATCGAACTGCACAACCTGCAGCCCAAGGGCGTGAAGCTGTTGCCAGAAGACCTGTTCGCGCGGGCGTCCTTTGTGCTTTCCGCGCGGGTGCTCGATCCGCAGTTCCAGGGTCAGATCAAGGAAAAGCTCAATAGCCGCGATGCGCTGCGCCTGGTCGGCCAGGCCGTGCGGCCCACGCTCGAACTCTGGTTGCACGAGCGGGTCGATCAGGGCAAAAAGCTCGCTGAACTGGTCATCCGCCAGGCGCAGAGCCGCCTGCGCGCGGCGCAGAAAGTAGAGAAGAAAAAAGGCTCGGGCGTGGCCGTGCTGCCAGGCAAACTGACCGACTGCGAAAGCCGCGATACCGAACGCACCGAACTGTTTCTGGTGGAGGGCGATTCCGCTGGAGGCTCGGCCAAAATGGGCCGCGACAAGGAGTTCCAGGCCGTGCTGCCGTTGCGCGGCAAAGTGCTCAATTCCTGGGAGGTCGAACGCGACCGGCTGTTCGCCAACACCGAGATCCACGACATCGCCGTGGCCATCGGCGTCGATCCGCACGGCAAGGACGACGTGCCAGACCTAAGCAACCTGCGTTACGGCAAGATCTGCATTCTGAGCGACGCCGACGTGGACGGCTCGCACATCCAGGTGCTGCTGCTCACCCTGTTCTTCCGCCACTTTCCCAAGCTCATCGAGCGCGGTCATGTCTGCGTGGCCCGCCCCCCGCTCTACCGCCTCGACGCGCCCGCGCGCGGCAAGAAACCGGCGCAGAAGATCTACGTGCTCGACGACGCCGAACTGCAGGCCGCACAAGACAAACTGCGCAAGGACGGCCTGAAGGACGGCGCCTGGCAGATTTCGCGCTTCAAGGGCCTGGGCGAAATGAGCGCCGAGCAACTCTGGGACACCACCCTCAACCCCGACACACGCCGTCTGTACCGCGTGCGGCCCGACGACGCAGAAGCTCTGTTCCATCAGCTCATGGGCAAAGGTGAAGCCCAGGCGCGCCGCGGGCTGATGGAGGAATACGGCGACCAGATCGAAGTGGACATCTGATATGAGCGAACAAGCCACCCTCGAATTCGACAACCGGCCTGAAGACGACACCGACTCGCTGGCGCTGGGCGACTATGCACGCCGCGCCTATCTCGACTACGCCATTTCCGTGGTCAAGGGCCGCGCCCTGCCCGATGTGTGCGACGGTCTGAAGCCGGTGCAGCGGCGCATTCTCTACGCCATGTGGCGCATGGGGTTGGCGTTCGATGCCAAGCCGGTCAAGTCGGCGCGGGTGGTGGGCGACGTGCTCGGCCGCTTCCACCCGCATGGCGACCAGGCCGCCTACGACGCCCTGGTGCGGCTGTCGCAGGACTTCGCGCAGCGCTATCCGCTGATTGACGGTCAGGGCAACTTCGGCTCGCGCGACGGCGACGGCGCCGCCGCCATGCGCTACACCGAGGCGCGCCTGGCGCCCATCGCCCGGCTGCTGCTGGGCGAAATCGACGCGGGCACCGCCGACTTCATTCCCAATTACGACGGCTCGACCACCGAGCCCCGGCTGCTGCCCGCGCGACTGCCTTTCGTGCTGCTCAACGGCGCCAGCGGCATCGCCGTGGGCATGGCCACCGAGATTCCGGCGCACAACCTGCGCGAGGTGGCCAGCGCCTGCGTCGCCCTGCTCAAGAATCCCCGCCTCGAACTTGCCGACGCCCTGGCGCTGATGCCCGGGCCCGACTTCGCCACCGGAGGCCAGCTCATCTCCAGCCCGCAGGACATCGCCGCCGCCTATGCCGTCGGCCGCGGCAGCCTGAAGGTGCGCGCCCGCTGGACGGTGGAAGCACTCGCGCGCGGCCAATGGCAACTGGTGATCAACGAACTACCGCACGGCACCAGCACGCAGATGGTGCTCGAAGAAATCGAGGAACTCAGCAACCCCAAAATCCGCCCTGGCAAGAAGGCGCTCGCGCCCGAGCAGATCGCACTGAAAGCCACCCTGCTGAATCTGCTCGACACGGTGCGCGACGAGTCGGGCCGCGAAGCCGCGGTGCGGCTGGTGTTCGAGCCGCGCAGCTCGCGCATCGATCAGGCCGAGTTCGTCAACACCCTGCTCGCCCGCACCAGCCTAGAGACCAGCGTGCCGATCAACCTGGTGATGATCGGCGCCGACGGCAAGCCTCGGCAGAAGGGGCTGATGGACATTCTGCGCGAGTGGATCGCCTACCGCCGCGACACGGTGCAGCGTCGTTCAAAGCATCGCCTGGAACAGGTGGACGCGCGCATCCACATCCTCGAAGGTCGGCAGCAGGTGCTGCTCAACCTCGACGAGGTGATCGAGACCATCCGCAACAGCGACGATCCCAGGCCGGCGCTGATGGCGCGCTTCGATCTCACCGAGTTGCAGGCCGACGACATTCTCGACATGCGG
>NZ_NCKP01000094.1:0-6555 GCF_002282795.1 Thiomonas sp. 13-64-67 | reverse complement strand
CATGATTCGCCTGGCCGCCAAATACACCCTGGCGCGACTGCTGGAGCGCGACGATTTCACCAAGCGGTTCAAGGAGGGCGTGCCCATCGCCATGCACGAGTTGCTTTACCCGCTGATGCAGGGTTTTGATTCGGTGGCGCTCAAAAGCGACCTCGAACTCGGCGGCACCGACCAGAAGTTCAACTTGCTGGTCGGGCGCGAGCTGCAGCGCGAATACGGCCAAGAGCCGCAGTGCATTCTCACCATGCCGCTGCTCGAAGGGCTGGACGGTGTGGAAAAAATGTCCAAATCCAAGGGCAATTACATCGGCATCCAGGAAGCCCCGGCGACCATGTTCGCCAAGCTGCTGTCCATCAGCGACGTGTTGATGTGGCGCTATTTCGAGCTGCTGTCCTTCCGCCCGATGAGCGACATTGCCGCACTGAAAGCCGAAGTCGAAGCCGGACGCAACCCGAAAGACGCCAAGGTGATGCTGGCCCGCGAACTCGTCACCCGCTTCCACTCTGCGTCCGCGGCTGACGCGGCGCAAGCCGACTTCGCCCTGCGCGCCAGCGGCGGCATTCCCGACGACATTCCGGGCTGGCGCTGCCTCAGGCGCTCAAGCAGGCCGGGCTGGTGCCCTCCACCGCCGAAGGCGTGCGCATGATCGAACAGCGCGGCGTGCGCATCGACGGCGCGGTGGCTGAAGACCGCGCCCTCAAACTCGGCGCGGGCACCGTGGTGTTGCAGGTCGGCAAACGCAAGTTCGCCCGGGTGACGCTGGCTGTTTGAAACCCGGCGCAGCCTATTGCGCGGTAAAAGTCAAATTCCCCAGCACCCCAGTTGTCGTATTCCAGTCGTTCCCAGATTCCGAGAGAAATGACATATTTCCCGTTGTATCAATTGAATACGTTGTCTGCCTGCTGCCATCTGCGGTGCCAGAGGTGTCAAACCGATTATCAAAAATCGTGAGCGTCGCCGTGTTTGATGAATTGCCAGGCGCCAACTTGAAACTGATGGACTCTGTACCAAGCGGGACTGAAGGTGAAGTGGTTGAAACGCATGCGTAAGTCACCACCGCACCGCTCACGGCCGCACCGTTTGGGCCGAGAGTGACGGTTGTCGGATAGGTGCTTGGGGTTTGAGGCACACATATTCCATTGCCTACCTCAGCCCCCGCCGGGGCATAGGATGCCGACAGAAAGGTTGTTCTCTGGAAAGTCAGTGAAATCGGTTGGATCGCCTGACCATTCTCGGTGGTGATTGTCGTGTTGATTGTGCGCGTTGTCGCGTAAGCCGACTGTCCGTTGAAGGTGGCTGCAAGCGCTTTATAACGCGTATACACAGCAGCCCCGGAAACAGGACTTGTGCCGCTGGAACCGGTCAAAGTACCGCTGATAATCACGTTGTTTTCAAATCCTGTGGCGTACAGCTTGGCAATGGCGGCCTGAACCGGAAATGTTGTTCCGGCTACAGGTTGTGCAGTGCTACCCCCCCCCCCCGCCTCCGCATGCGGCAAGCAGGGTGGTGGTGGCAAGCGCGGCCGCGATGGAAACCCGCGGCAACAACCGGTTCTGTATGGACATCTCGACTCCCCCTATTTTGTGCGGCGAAATAAGTCACCACATCGCCCGCGAAAGGCGAGCGCACACAAATACTCGCATTCAGCTTGCCAGTTGAGAACTGGAGTTACAAAGGTTTTCGAGTGGGCGTGGTCAGCGCGCACGCCATGTGCCCACTTCCGTTTCACCAGCCGGATGAGCCAGAGCAGCACGATGGCGCCGATAGTGGCCACGATCAGGCTGGGCAGCATGCCGCCGCCGGGAAACAGGCCCAGCAGGCGGAACAGGAAGCCGCCGATGAAGGCGCCGACCACGCCGACCACCAGATCGCCCAGCACGCCGAAGCCGCTGCCTTTGGTGATCTTGCCCGCCAGCCAGCCCGCGATCAGGCCGATGATCAGAAATCCGATAAGTCCCATGCCGCGCTCCTTTGCCCGCAAGGGCGGTTGACGATGGGCGCAAGGTAACAGCGTTGCCGCCGTTTTGTGTTACGTGCCGCGCAGCACCTGGCCGAGGTAGGGGCCGGTGACGCTGTTCGGGTGGGCGGCGATGTCTTGCGGCCTGCCTTCGGCGATGAGCTGGCCGCCGCCCGCGCCGCCATTGGGGCCGAGCTCGACCACCCAGTCGGCGCTGGCGATGACGTCGAGGTTGTGCTCGATGATGACGATGGTGTTGCCGGCCTCGCGCAGCTTGAACAGCACGCCCAGCAGCAGTTCGATGTCGGCAAAGTGCAGGCCGGTGGTGGGCTCGTCGAGGATGTAGAGCGTGCGGCCGGTGTCGCGCTTGGAGAGTTCGAGCGCCAGCTTGACCCGCTGCGCCTCGCCGCCCGACAGGGTGATGGCCGACTGCCCGAGGCGGATATAGCCCAGCCCCACGTCCTTCAGCGTCTGCAGCTTGCGGGCGATGGCAGGCACGGCCGAAAAGGTCTCCAGCGCCTGCTCCACCGTGAGTTCCAGCGCCTGCGCGATGCTCAGGCCGCGATAGGTGACTTCGAGGGTTTCGCGGTTGTAGCGCTGGCCGCCGCACACATCGCAGGGCACGTAGAGGTCGGGCATGAAGTGCATTTCCACTTTCACCGCGCCGTCGCCCTGGCAGGCTTCGCAGCGGCCGCCTTTGACGTTGAAGGAAAATCGTCCGGCGTCGTAGCCGCGCTCGCGCGCCACGGGCGTCTGCGCGTACAGCTCGCGGATGGGGGTGAACAGCCCGGTGTAGGTGGCCGGATTGCTGCGCGGGGTGCGGCCGATGGGCGACTGATCGACCGCGATCACCTTGTCGAGCTGATCGAGCCCGTCGAGGGCCGCATAGGGTGCGGCCTCCAGCCCAGCGCGGTTGAGTTCGCGCGCGCAGGCGGCGTACAGCGTGTCGTTGATCAGGGTGGATTTACCCGAGCCCGAAACCCCCGCCACGCAGGTGATGCGCCCCAGCGGAAAGCGCGCGGTCACGTCGTGCAGATTGTTGCCGCAGGCGCCGCTCAGGGTGAGCCAGTGTTCGGGCGCGGCGTCCTGCCGCGGCTTGCCGCGAAACACGCTGCGCGCGCCGCTCAGATAAGCGCCGGTGATCGAGTTGGGATCGGCCATGATGGCCTGCGGCGTGCCCTGGGCGATGATGCTGCCGCCATGCTCGCCCGCGCCCGGGCCCATGTCCACCACATAATCGGCGCAGAGGATGGCGTCGGCGTCGTGCTCGACCACCAGCACGCTATTGCCCAGATCGCGCAGGCGTTTGAGGGTGGCGATCAGCCGGTCGTTGTCGCGCTGGTGCAGGCCGATGGACGGCTCGTCGAGCACGTACATCACCCCGGTCAGCCCCGAGCCGATCTGGCTGGCCAGGCGGATGCGCTGCGCCTCGCCACCAGAAAGGGTGTCGGCGCTGCGGTCCAGCGTGAGATAGTCCAGCCCCACGTCGATGAGAAAGCGCAGGCGGCTGCCGATTTCAATCACCAGCCGCGCCGCCACTTCGGCGCGCTGACCTTCGAGCTGCAGGGTGGCGAACCAGTCGTGCAGCTCGCGCAGCGGGCGATGCGCCAGTGCCTGCAGCCGCTCGCCGCTAATCGTGACGTTGCGTGCAATCGGCCCGAGCCGCGCGCCCAGACAGTCGGGGCAGGTCTGCACGGTGCGCAGGCGCGCGAGTTCCTCGCGCACCGCCGGGCTGTCGGTCTCGTTCCAGCGCCGGTCGAGGTTGGGAATGATGCCCTCGAAGGGGTGCGACTTGACCGTGGGCCTGTTGCGGTCGTTCAGATAAGTGAAGGCGATGGCCTCCGAGCCGCTGCCGTGCAGCAGCACCTGGCGCACCGCCTGCGGCAACTGCTCGTAAGGCGTGTCGAGATCAAAGCCGTAATGCGCGCCCAGCGCCTGCAGCATCTGAAAGTAAAAGGCGTTGCGTTTGTCCCAGCCGCGAATCGCGCCGCTGGCCAGACTGAGCTCGGGATGGGCCACCACCCGAGCCGGGTCGAAGCGCTCGACCTCGCCGAGCCCGTCGCAAGTCGGGCAGGCGCCGACCGGATTGTTGAAGGAGAACAGCTTGGGTTCGAGCAGCGGCGCCGTCGTGCCGCAAATCGGGCAGGTGGGGCGGCTGTGAAACGTGGTCAGCTCGCCGCTGTCGGCGTCGAGCGCGCCCACCGGGCCTTCGGACAGACGCAGCGCGGTCTCCAGGCTCTCGGCCAGACGCTGACGCAGATCGGGGCCGGTCTTGATGCGATCGACCACCACCTCGATGCGCTGCGGCGGCGGCGCGTCGGCATCGGGCAGGCTTTGCGCATCGACCACCACGCCATCGAGCCGAAAACGCACAAAGCCCTGCGCCCGCAGTGCCGCCAGGCGTCCGGAGGCCGAAGCGCCCATTTGCGCCGCAGGCAGCGGCGCGAGAATGAGCAACCGCCGTCCCTCGGGCCAGGCGACGAGCGCATCGACCATTTGCGAAATCGTCTGCGCTTGCAGCGGCTCGTCGGGATGGTTGGGGCAATGCGGCGTGCCTGCGCGGGCATAGAGCAGCCGCAAGTAATCATGAATTTCCGTCACCGTGCCCACGGTGGAGCGCGGGTTGTGGCTGGTGGCCTTCTGCTCGATGGCGATGGCCGGGGCCAGCCCTTCGATCAGATCGACATCGGGCTTTTCCATCAACTGCAAAAACTGCCGCGCATACGCCGACAGACTTTCCACATAACGGCGCTGCCCCTCGGCGTACAGCGTGTCGAACGCCAGCGACGACTTGCCCGAACCCGACAGCCCGGTGATCACCACCAGCTTGTTGCGCGGCAGATCGAGCGAAATGTTTTTCAGATTGTGGGTGCGCGCCCCGCGCACGCGAATCAGTGCCTCGGCCTGGGTGCTGGCCAGCGGTTCAAACGAGGAGGCAAGGTCATTCATGGGCGAGGGCGGAAAAAAGTCAACCTGACACTATAAGGCGCCAAGCCACTTCAGGCGAAGCCGGGAAATTCACGCCGAGTAAATTGCGCCAGGCACCGGTTTTGCTGAAACGGTATGTAAACACGGGCACTTCTCGACAGAGTCCGTCACGAATCTGGGCGGCGTTTCAGCGAAAATGTCGCCTCAATCTTGCCGAGCGCTTGTGCATCGCCCTGTTTGTTTCAGGCCCCGCCGTGGCGCGGCCCTCCAGAGTTCCAGACGATGGCTTCCAAATCTTCCCGATCGACCAAAACCACAGCCCCCAAGGACGCCATGACGCCCGCCGAGCGCCGCGCCAGCAGTACGCTGGCGTCGATCTACGGCCTGCGCATGCTGGGGCTGTTTTTCATCCTGCCGGTGTTTTCCATCTACGCCGAGCATCTGCCGCACGGACACGATAAATTCCTCGTCGGTCTGGCGCTGGGCATCTACGGCCTGACGCAAGCGGTGCTGCAGATTCCCTTCGGCGTGGCCAGCGACCGCTTCGGCCGCAAGCCGGTGATGGTGTTCGGACTGCTGATTTTCGCCATCGGCTCATTCGTCGCGGGAGCGAGCGACAACCTCTACCTCATCATCATCGGCCGCGCCATTCAGGGCGCCGGGGCCATTTCGGCGGCCATCTCCGCCATGATTGCCGACTCCACCCGCGACCAGCACCGCACCAAGGCCATGGCCATGGTGGGCATGACCATCGGCTTTTCCTTCATCCTCTCGCTGGTGCTGGGCCCGCCCATCTATCACGCCATCTCGGTGCCCGGCATGTTCGACCTCACCGGCATTCTTGCGCTACTGGCCATTGCCGTGGTCATCTGGGTCGTGCCCAACGTGCCCATGACCACGCACTCCGAAGAGGTGCAGGGCCACTGGGCCAAGGCGGTGTTCACCCCGGCGCTGCTCAAGCTCGACTTCTCGATTTTTGTCGTCAACTTTTTGCAGGTGAGCATGTTCGTGGTCGTGCCGGTGGCGCTGGTGAAATACGCCGGCATTCCCCTGCTGCACCACTGGATGGTCTATCTGCCCGTCACGCTGATTTCGTTCGCGCTGTCCATCCCCGGCATCATTTACGCCGAGAAATACGGCTATATGAAACCCGTGTTCGTCGGCGGCGTGGCGCTGCTCGTGCTCACCATGCTGGGCTTTGCCGCAGGCTACAAAAACCCCGTGGCGCTCATCGCCGCGCTGTTCTTCTTCTTCCTCTCTTTCAACCTGATGGAAGCGCTGTTGCCCTCGCTGGTGTCGCGCACCGCGCCCGCCAGCCGCAAAGGCCTGGCCATGGGCGTTTACAACACCGGGCAATCGCTCGGCTTGTTTGCCGGTGGCGCGGTGGGCGGATGGCTGTCGCAATACAGCAGCGAAGATGTGTTTTTTGTCGCTGCCGCGCTGGCCGCGCTGTGGCTGCTGGTGTCGTTCACCATTCAGCCCCCGCCCAAGCGCCACAAACCCGCCGAGGCCGAAGCCGCCCCCGCGCAGCCGCAGAGCGCCTGAACCCCAACCCGGCCGCGAGTGAGGCCGCGGCTGGCGTTATGCTTGCCGCCATCGTCCCGCAGCCCGCGGGACGCCGCAATTCAGGACACCTCATGGCCTCCGTCAACAAAGTCATTCTCGTCGGC
>NZ_NCKP01000093.1:0-6664 GCF_002282795.1 Thiomonas sp. 13-64-67 | reverse complement strand
GCGTCGATGACGTAGCGGATGCCAGGCACGGTGAGCGAGGTTTCGGCCACATTGGTTGCCAGCACGATGCGCCGCGCACCGCCCGAGGCAAACACCCGGTCTTGCTCGGCCTGCGACAGGCGGGCGTACAGCGGCAGGATTTCCACGCCGACACGCTTGGTGTCGAGATGGTGTTTACGCAGCGCAGCCTCGGCTTCGCGGATTTCGCGCTCGCCAGGCAGAAACACCAGAATGTCGCCGGAGCCGAGCCGCCAAAGCTCGTCCACCGCATCGCAGATCGCCGCAGACTGGTCGCGGTCATCACCCTTGTCGATGCCGAACGGACGCCAACGCACCTCCACCGGATACAGCCGCCCCGAAACTTCGATGACCGGAGCAAGAGTGGACTGCCCCCACGCTCCGGGCTGCGCCCCGTCGCTGCCCCCCGAGGGGGCGCCGCCCGGCTTGGGGCGGCCCGGCGCCGGGCGGGGAGCGCTTTCGGCAAAGTGCTCCGCAAACCGCTGCGCATCGATGGTGGCCGAGGTCACGATCACTTTCAGATCAGGACGGCGCGGCAGCAACTGTTTGAGGTAGCCCAGCAGCACGTCGATGTTCAGGCTGCGCTCGTGCGCCTCGTCGATGATCAGGGTGTCATAGGCGCGCAGCAGCGGATCGGTCTGGGTTTCCGCCAGCAAGATGCCGTCGGTCATCAGCTTGATCGACGCCCCGGGCTGCAGCCGGTCGTTGAAGCGCACCTTGTATCCGGCAATCGCGCCCAGCTCGCTGCCGAGTTCTTGCGCGATCCGCCGGGCGATGCTCACCGCCGCCAGCCGCCGCGGCTGGGTGTGGCCGATCAGCCCCGTTCCGCCCGCTCCCAGCCCGCGCCCGATGGACAGCGCGATCTTGGGCAACTGCGTGGTCTTGCCCGATCCGGTTTCGCCGCAGACGATCACCACCTGATGTTCGCGCAGTGCACGCGCGATGTCCTCGCGCCGCAGCGAAACCGGCAGATCTTCAGGAAAGCGCACTTCGCCCACGGGCGTGGCCGCCACAGGCTTGCGCGGCGCAGCAGCATGGCGCTGGCGTGGGGGTCGGGCGGCGGTGGATTCGGGCATGGAAGACATCAAAAACAAAAGCAACCCGACATTTTCGGATAATCGGGCCATGATCGCCCAGCAAGAACAATTCGTCGATTGGCTGCGCTCCGTCGCGCCTTACATCCATGCCCACCGCGGCAAGACCTTTGTGGTCGCCATCGCCGGCGAATTGATCGCGGCCGGACGCCTCAATGCGCTGGTGCAGGATGTTGCGCTGCTCACCGCGATGGGCGTGCGCATCGTGCTCGTGCACGGCTTTCGTCCGCAGGTCGAAGCGCAGTTGCGCGAAAAAGGCGTCGGCGCGCGCTACTCGCATGGCATGCGGGTGACCGATGAAGTCGCGCTCGATGCCGCGCAGGAAGCCGCGGGCCAGTTGCGCTTCGAAATTGAAGCCACGTTCTCGCAAGGCCTGCCCAACACGCCGATGGCCGGCGCCACCGTGCGCGTGGTCTCCGGCAATTTCATCATCGCCCGCCCGGTGGGCGTGATCGACGGCCTCGATTTCCAGCACACCGGGCTGGTCCGCAAGGTCGATGCGCCCACCATTCAGCGCGCGCTGGAATATGGCGCGGTCGTGCTCATGTCGCCCTTCGGCTATTCGCCCACGGGTGAAGCCTTCAACCTCAGCATGGAAGACGTGGCCAGTAGCGTGGGCGCGGCCATCAAGGCGGAAAAGCTCGTGCTGATCACCGAGGTGGACGGCGTGATCGACGATGCGCACAACCCACCGACACCGCGTTTTATTTGCGCCACGCGGTACGCGCCGTGCGCGGCGGCGTGACGCGAGCGCACATCGTGCCGTTTGCCATCGACGGCTCGCTGCTGCTCGAACTCTTCACCCACGACGGCGTGGGCACCATGATCGCCGACGAGCATCTCGAACATCTGCGGCAAGCCACGGCCGACGACGTGGGCGGCATCCTGCAACTCATCGAGCCGCTGGAAGAACAAGGCGTGCTGGTCAAGCGTAGCCGCACCGAGATCGAACGCGACATCAGCTACTACACGGTACTGGAGCACGACGGCATCATCTTCGGCTGCGCCGCGCTCTACCCCTACGCCGAGCAGAAAACCGGCGAAATGGCCGCGCTCACCGTTCACCCTTCCGCCCAAGGTCAGGGCGATGGCGAGCGCATCCTCAAACACATCGAACAACGCGCTCGGGCGCTGGGACTGCACAGCATTTTTGTGCTCACCACCCGCACCATGCACTGGTTTCTCAAGCGGGGCTTTGTGCTGGTCGAGCGCGAATGGCTGCCGCACGAACGCCGCCTACGCTACGACGACCAGCGACGCTCGCGTGTGCTGGTCAAACATCTCGGTTGAAACCTCAAAAAGGACACTTTCATGGCACGCACGATTCACTGCATCAAACTCGGCCGCGAGGCTGAAGGCCTCGATTTCGCTCCCTACCCCGGCGAACTTGGCGCACGCATCTACAACAACGTCTCCAAGGAAGCCTGGGCGGCCTGGCTCAAGCACCAGACCATGCTGGTGAATGAAAACCGCCTCAACCTGGCCGATGCCCGCGCCCGTCAATACCTGGCGCGGCAGATGGAAAAATACTTTTTCGGCGAAGGCGCCGAAATGCCGCAAGGCTATGTGCCGCCCACAGCCTGAGTGAACTGAGCAGCCTGAAGCTGGACGCAATACAGATTCCGCACAATCGCCGCGCTAATACTCCATGTAGTATTTGTGCGGCTTTTCCGGATTCACTACAACAATTCACACACTCGCGCAATCAACACTAAACACAATGTGGTGTATGCGCATGTCCTCCTAACATCACCTCAGCCTCAAATACTCAAATCAGTATTTCGAGTCATCGCCGTGTTGGAGCGGCGCCATCAACCACCTATGGAGGCCGGGCTGCTCGCTCGGTAGGAGACAAAAGAATGCATCTGAAAAAACTGGCACTCTCGCTGGCCCTGGCCGGCATCGCCCTTCCCGCAGCGCACGCGACCGACGGGTACTTCCAGCCCGGCTTCAGCGTGAAGGCCAACGGCATGGGCGGCGTGGGTATCGCCCTGCCGCAAGACGCGCTGGCCGCCGCCACCAACCCGGCTGGCATGGCCCTGATCGGTAATCGTGTTGACGGTGGGCTCAGTCTGTTCCGCCCGAACCGTGAGGCCAAAATCAACGGCACGACCTACAGCGGCAACGATCAGCAGAACTTCATCATCCCGGAAATCGGCGCCAACTACATGATCAACCCGACCATGTCGGCTGGCGTGAGCTTGTATGGCAACGGCGGGATGAACTCGGGCTACAGCAACATCGGCGGATCCATGACGGGTCTGGCCAATGGCGCCGGTGTCGATCTGCAACAGATGTTCATTTCGCCCAGTTTCGCCTGACGCGTAACGCCAACGCAAACCATCGGCGTGGCAGTGAATCTGGTGCATCAAACCTTCCGAGCAAATGGCCTGGGTGCTTTTTCTATGGCATCGCAATCCCCCTCGAATCTGACGGATAACGGACACGATTCCTCCAATGGCGTCGGCGTGCGCATCGGCTGGATTGGCGAACTGGCACCCGGTTTCTCGCTTGGCGCCACCTATCAGCCCAAGACGCACATGAGCAAATTCAGCAAATACAGCGGTCTGTTTGCTGACAGCGGCAGCTTTGATATTCCGGCGAATTACGGTATCGGCTTTGCCTGGAAAACTGGCCCGCTGACGGTTGCTGGTGATGTTGAACGCATTCTCTACAGCGACGTCAGCGCGATCGGCAACACATCGACCACCTTTCTGCAGAACCCCCTTGGCGCCCCGAATGGCCCTGGCTTCGGCTGGAAAAACATCACCGTTGTCAAACTCGGCGTGGCTTATGCGATCGACCAGGCTTTGACGGTGCGCGCCGGGTGGAACCACAGCGACAATCCGGTCACCTCGCAGAATGTGTTCTTCAACACCATTGCTCCTGGGGTGATCAAGGATCACCTCACGCTGGGCATGACCTACGCTGTAAGCAACACGATGGAAGTCTCGGCCGATTACATCCACGCCTTCAAGAGCGACGTGACTGGCAATCTCGCACCGCCGCCTTATGGCCCCGGTGGCACCGAGGACCTGTCCATGTCCCAGAACACTCTGGGCGTGTCGGTGGGCTGGAAGTTCTGACCCGCCCCAACCCAAAAAACCGCGGCCTTGGCTGCGGTTTTTTTATTCCCGTTTCCCCGACAATTCCAGCCATGCTGCCCTGCTACGTTCTACTCGATCTCGAAACCACCGGCTCTAACCCGGTGCTCGATCGCATCACCGAAGTGGCGGTCATGCGGGTTGCGCAGGGGGAAGTGGTGGCGAAGTGGAGTCGGCTGCTCAATCCGGGACAGCGCATTCCGCCTTTCATCCAGCAGCTCACCGGTATCGACGACGCCATGGTGGCGGGGGCTCCGGCGTTTGGCGAGGTGCTGCCCGAACTGCTCGCCGTGCTGGACGGCGCCGTGCTCGTGGCGCACAACGTGCGCTTCGACCACGGTTTTCTGAAACAGGCCGCGGCGCGCGAAGGGGTGGATCTGCGGGTGAAAACCTTATGCACCGTGCGCCTCTCGCGCAAGCTCTACCCGCAGGCCCGCGGGCATGGGCTGGACGCCATCATGCGCCGCCACGGGCTGCACACCACGGCGCGCCACCGGGCGATGGGCGATGTTGAGCTACTGCATCAATGGCTACATATCGCCCAGACGGAACTTGGCCCTGCCGCGGTGCAGACTGCGGCTCTGGAGTTGTTGCGCGGCAGTGCGAGCCTGCCGCCGCATCTGGAAACCCCGGTGGACGACATTCCCGAAGCGTCCGGGGTCTATCTGTTCTACGGCGAAGGTGAAGTGCCGCTCTACATCGGCAAGAGCGTGCGTCTGCGCGCCCGGGTGCTGTCGCACTTTCAGGCGGATCACCGCGACGCGCGGGAATTGCGCCTGGCGCAGGAGGTGCGGCGGGTCGAATGGCGCGAGACGGCGGGTGAGTTTGGCGCCCTGCTGCTGGAGATGCGGCTCATCAAGGAACTGCAGCCCCTGCTCAACCGGCAACTGCGCCGCGAGCGACAGCTTTGCGCCTGGCGGCTGGCGGAAGATCCCGTGGCGCGGCCGCTGCTCACGCTGGTGCGCGGTGACGCACTCGATCCGCGATTTTTCCCGCAGTTGTATGGCTGTTACCGGAGCAAGCGACAGGCCGTCGAGGCCTTACGCGCCCTCGCCCAGCGCCACGCGCTGTGCCCGCAGGCGCTGGGGCTTGAATCGGGCAAGGGCCGCTGCTTCGCGCAGCAAATCGGTCAGTGCAAGGGGGTGTGCTGTGGCCTCGAATCAGCCGAGCGGCATCACGCCCGCCTGCTGCTGGCGCTGGCTGCGAAACGCCTGCGCGCCTGGCCTTACGACGGGCCCGTCGGGCTGCGCGAGCACAGCCCTGAGCAGGATGGCACCGAGGTGCATGTATTCGACCAATGGCGGCATCTGGGCACGGCGCGTTGCGAAAACGATCTGGCCGAGTTGATGGAGGGCCGACGCGAGGCCGACAGCGGCGGCTTCGACCTGGACATCTATCGTCTGCTGCTGAGCCGTTTAGCGGGCGCCAAGGGCCCGCCGCCCGATCTGATCCGCCTGCGGTGAACCGCGACGGCTCAGCCGTGTTCCTTGGCGTGGTTGATCGAGTATTTCGGAATCTCGATGGTCACGTCTTCGTCAGCCAGAATGGCCTGGCAGGATAGACGCGAGGTGGGCTCCAGTCCCCAGGCGCGGTCGAGCAGATCTTCTTCGCTTTCGTCGAGTTCACCCAGGCTGTCATAGCCCTTGCGCACCACCACATGACAGGTGGTGCAGGCGCATTGCATGTCGCAGGCGTGTTCGATGGGTACGCCGTTTTCCAGCAGGGCCTCGCAAATCGAGGTGCCGCGCCCGGCGCTGACTTGTTTGCCTTGCGGGCAGTATTCGGGATGCGGCAGAACCGTGATGATGGGCATGGTGAGAATCGAGAAAAGTCTCAGGACGCCGTGCTGGACGGCGTGTCGGTGAGCTGCGCGATCTGATCGACGGATTGACCCGCCAGCGCGCGTTGAATGCTGCGGTTCATGCGCCGCTCGGCAAACGCATCGGTCTGCCGCGTCAGCGCCTCGGTGGCGAGGCGGATCTGATCGATGTCGCCGCCTTGTTCGGCCTGCGCCAGCGCGGCCATGTCGGTGTGAATCTGCACGACTTCCTGCTCGCTCAGCAGATCGCGGTCGAGCTGCATGGCGTTGCGTGTGGCGGCCAGCAGGGCCTGAGCGTCCACCCGCGCTTCCTGCAGCATGCGGGCGTCGCGGTCATCTTGGGCGTGGGCCACGCTGTCGTGCAGCATCTGCGCTATTTGCGCGTCGTCCAGGCCGTAAGCCGGTTTGACCTGCACCTGGGCCTGCACGCCGGTGGTCAGCTCTTGCGCGCTGACTTCGAGCAGACCGTCGGCGTCGACGGCGAAGGTCACGCGGATACGCGCGGCGCCCGCCACCATGGGCGGAATGCCGCGCAGCTCGAAGCGCGCCAGCGAACGACAGTCGCTCACCAGTTCGCGCTCGCCCTGCACCACATGAATGGCCATGGCGGTCTGCCCGTCGCGGAAGGT
>NZ_NCKP01000013.1:0-61119 GCF_002282795.1 Thiomonas sp. 13-64-67 | reverse complement strand
AATCGAAGAGCAACTCGCCAGACTGCAGCAAATGCCCCACCTCATCCGCTCATTCTTCAAGGCGCCTTCTGTCGCCTATATTCTCGACTGCTGAGTAAGCAGCGTCACGCCGCCTGTAAAGCACAGTTACCCTGAGTCGCGCCCCAGCAAGTCCGCCCTCATTCCGGGATGAACACCTTGCCGTCCCCGATGGCCTTGAGGGTGAGCACCACGAGCAGGGCGATGAGCGCGGAGGTCAGCGCCAGCAGCGCCCCGCCCAAGCCTATGAGAAAGCCGCTGCCAATCTTGCTGCCCATGGTCAGTGAAGCGATGGTGATAGCGGCCAGCGGGAAGGAATAGGCCCACCACGACATGAAGAACGGCACTTTGCGGAACTGCGGAATTTGATAGAACAGCAGCAGGGTGGTGAACAGCGCCACATAGAACAACACGCGGGCGAAGTTGTCGATCACGCCGCCGTCCAGCGCCAGATACGACAGGAAGCCGACTGCCGGAGGTGCGATGAGGATGAACAGCGTGGGCAGCAGCTTGGCGGGCACCGGCGGGTGGAAGGAAAAGCGGTTCATCATCACTGTGAGCAGCACGATCCAGAACACCAGCCCGACGCTGAAAAAGAACCAAGAGATTTCGGGCGAGCCGTGCGTCATGCCGGCAATGGGCACCAGTATGTTGCCCACCACCGGAATGAACCAGGCCGGGGTGGAGTGCTGGATTTGGTAGTGCGTATGGTGAATCCACGACGACATGATGACCACGGTGAACACCAGATGCAGCGTAATGCCGCCCCACCACATGGCCTGCGACCAGACGGGCTGCACATGCAAAAAGGCGATGGACAGCAGCAGCGCGCTGATGGAGATGGCCGGGAAGAAGCTGATGCGCACCGGGTGGTTGAACTCGGCCCTGAGTTCGCCGGGGTAGCGCAGGGCCTTGGCGCCATAGCCCAGCAGCAGCAAGACAAACAGCGCCAGCGCGACATAGCTCAGGCCGATGCCAACGCCGTGCGGCATGGCGAGCACCTGCGCCGACTTGTGCCAGGCGATGGCCAGGCCGGTCGTGCCCATGACGGTGGCGAACAGGGTGATGGGAAAGTGGGCCAGCCAACTGCTGGCGTGCGCCGGTTCGGCGGATTGCGGTGCGGAAGTCGTGGACATGGTGGGTAATAGTTGAGAAAAATGGTACGGAATTGTGGGCGCGCGGTCGCTGATTGATATTGATCGAACGCAATATTGAAAAATTTTGATACATGATTGTGACTTCAGTCACATCCTCCGCAAGGAGCCTGCCGGGCTCCATTTCTATACTCCCTGCATGAAATCACTTTCCGATTTGCGCAAAGACTACAGCCGGGCCGAACTGGACGAGGCTCACGCCGAGGCCGATCCGCTCAAACAGTTCGAGCACTGGCTGCAGCAGGCCATGGACGCACAGGTGCCCGAGCCCAATGCCATGACTCTGGCCACCGTGGGCGAAAACGGCCGCCCCTCCACCCGCGTGGTGCTGATCAAACACGTCGATGCGCGCGGCATTGTCTGGTACACCAACTATCACAGCCGCAAGGGCCGTGAGCTGGCCGCGCACGCTTTTGCCGCGCTGCAGTTCCACTGGGTGGAGCTCGAGCGGGTGGTGCGCATCGAAGGGCGGGTGGAGCAGGTCAGTGCCGAAGAGTCGGACGCTTATTTCGCCAGCCGGCCGCTGACCTCGCGCATCGGCGCCTGGGCCTCGCCGCAGAGCGAGCCCATCGACGGGCGCGCCGTCCTGCTCAAACGCGCCGCGGAATTCGGTCTGCGCTACGGCATCAGCCCGCCGCGTCCGCCGCACTGGGGCGGCTATCGTCTGATTCCCGATGCCTGGGAGTTCTGGCAGGGGCGGCCCTCCCGTCTGCACGACCGACTGGCGTATGCGCTACAGGCCGATGGCCGTTGGAAGCGCCAACGCCTGGCGCCTTGAATCTTGAACAGTTGCGTCAGTCGTCGAGCAGTTCCAGCGTGGCCGCGCTGTCGGTGCGGCGGATGGCGACGCGCAGTTCCACATACTCGGGCAGCTCGCTCATCGGCGTCGGGTCGGCTTCGCAGGCGCAGCCGGGAATGATGCTGAAGTAGCTCAGCCCCGCCTTCACCCGCAGATCGTCGTCGCCTTCACTGCGCTGCAGCACCATCAGGCTGACGTCGTCGGTCAGGGCGTGGCTGCCGCGGCGTATGCCTTGCTGCAACGGGCCGATCAGCGCCCCGGTCTGTTGCAACTCGGCCAGCAATACCGCGCCGAAATTGGGCTGGGTCCAGGCGCTATGCGCAGCGGGTAGGGTGAGCATCATGGTGGACTGTGTGCTGAGGGTGAAATTCTGCGGCATTATTGACGCTGTTGATCCATCCATACAACAGGGAGACCCACATGCCTTCGCCTCAATCCATTCATCGCCGTCATTTGTTGCGGGTATTTGCGGCCGCCCCGTTGATGGCTGCTTGGCCCGCCGCCCAGGCGCAAAGCGCCCGGCAGGCCGAGGGCATTCTGGCGAATATCAGCAAGGCCACGTTCATCGCCGAGGGGACGGGACAGCGCGCGCTCTACATTTTTTTCGACCCGAACTGCCCGTTCTGCCATGAGCTGTTCAAGAAGCTGCGTGCCTTCGTGGGCAAGGACGGGGTGCAGTTCCGCTGGATTCCGCTGGGCATGCTCACCCCCAGCAGCCTGCCCAAGGCGGCGGCCATTCTGCAGTCGCCCGATCCGCTGAAGGCATTTCACAAAAATGAGAACGACTACGACTTCGCCGCCAACGGCCAACCCGGCGGCGGCATCGAGCCGGCGGAGTCCATCACCCCCAAGGTGCGCGCCGAGCTGGCGGCCAATCTCGCGCTTTACAACAGCGAAAAGCTGTTTGGCGTGCCGGTGGTGATCTGGCGCAAGGCCGATGGTCGCGCCGACATGATGATCGGCGTGCCCTCGGATGCGCAGATTCAGATCATGCTCAAGCAGGCGCGCTGAACGCGCCGCTCACAGGCTGATCTGCACCCCGGCGGCGATGCCGCGCCCGGGCAGCGGCGCGAGTTGGCGCAGGGTGTCGATCGCGCTGGCGCTGTAAGCCGTCTGGTCGAGGAGGTTGCTCAGTTTGACGAACCACAGCCCGGTGCGGCCGCTTGCCGTGAAGCGCTGCGTCAGGCTGGCGTTGACGCGCACAGACCCAGGAGTCGGGCCGAGCAGATCGCTGCTGGGCACGCGGTTTTGCCGTGCGGCCATCTGTGCTTCGACGCGCGCGCTCCAGTTGCCGCGGGTGTAGTTCAGCGCCGGAGTGAAGTGCAGCGGCGCGATGCGCGGCAGCGGCTGGCCGTTGGTCAGGTCGTCAGCGCGCACCCAGTCGAGCCGTGCGGCGAGATCCAGGCGCTGCCCGCCCTGGTCGAGCAGGGGCTGCAACAGGCTGGCCTCGATGCCGGAAAAGCGCGCCTGCACGCCGACGTAGAGAAATTCCGGCAGCGAATCTGGCGTGTCCGGCGGCACCGGATTTCCATCGCCATCAACGGTTTGGCCCCCGCGAACCAGCCCGATGTAATTGCTGTAGCGGGAGAGAAAGGCGGTGGCTGAATAGCGCGCTCTGGCGTTTTCCACCTTCACGCCCAGCTCCACGCTGTGGCTGCGCTCCTTGCGCAGCGCGGGGTTGCCCCGCTCGTAGGCGCCGGTGGCGTCGTGCGGGCCGTTGGCGTAGAGCTCGTCGTAGCTGGGCGCGCGCTCGTTGTGCGCAAGCGTGCTGGTGAGCGCCACCTGCGGCGTGAGCGCGTATTGCGCCTGCACCGCCACGCTCATCGGCGTGAAGCGCTGCGCGCTGGCGGCGCCAAAGCGGGCGATTCCCGTGGCGCCTTCACCGTCTGAACTCACCCGCGCGCTTTCCAGCCGCGTCCCGGCCGACCAGGCCCAGCGCCCGCTGGCGCCGCTGGCCAGGCCGAAAACCGCGGTATTGCGGGTGTGGGTCTGCGGCAGGAAGGCCTCGTCCCCCAGCGCGGAAAAGGCCAATCGCAGCGCTTGCAAACCCAGTTGCAAGTCGATGTCGGCCAAGCGGCGGCGCAGGGAAAGCCGCAGAGTGTCGCCCTGGTTGACGAACCGGGTCGCGGGCTGGCCGGAGTCGAGTTCGGTATGGCGGTAATGGGTATGGGTGTAAGCCAGGGCGAGCGCATCGGCGCCGAGCACATGCCGCAGTTCCCCGCGCAAGCTGGTGCGTTCGGAGCGCATGTCGATTTCCACGTTGGGATCGACGATGGTGCCATAGCGGTTGGCATCGCTGCGCACCGAAAGGCCGACAAATCCCCAGCGGCCGATCACCCCGCCGCCCAGACCGCCGCCGTAGCCTTCTGCGGCGGAGTTGCGCACCCGGCCATCGACGATCGACTCCGCCTGCGCACCGCTTGGGGCGACATAGTCGCTGGCTCGACGCTTGTAGCCGTCGGCGTGCAGGCCGAGCGCGCCGTTGCCACCGTCGAGCGAAAACGCCGCCGATCCGCCAGGAAACGCGCTGTCGCCGCGGAGCTGAGCGAGACCTTCGACGCCGCGCAAGGGCGCGGTGGGAATGGCGTCGTCGATCACGTCTACCACCCCGCCGACCGCGCCGCCGCTGTAGGGCAGGGCTTGCGGACCGCGCAAAAGCTCGATGGCGCGTGCCGCCAGCGGGTTGAGCGGGGCGTTGTGGTCATAGCTCGCGGCGGAGGCGTCGAGCAGCGGCGAACCGTTGGACAGGATGTCCACCCGGTTGCCATCGAGCCCGCGCACGACGGGTCGGTCGGCGTTCGGCCCGTACCAGGTCGAGGTCAGTCCCGGCAGACCGGAAAGCGCGGCGCCGAGGGTGCTCGACTCGCCTTGGCGCAGCAGGAGCTGCGGCCCGGTCAGATCGACCGTCGGCGCGCCTGGTGCGCCAATGACAGGTGCAGCGACGACATCGATCGCAGGCAAGGAGGGGGTCTCGTCAGCGGTCTGCGCTTGCGCGGGTACGGTCTGCGCGAGCAATAGCGCTAGCGCCAGAGGCCGCAATTGCGGCAAGGGGTTGAGGGTTTTCGGCATGGAGGACAGGGCAGAAGAAACGTCTGAGAACGATTCGAGTGTTACGTTATCTTATAACTCTTAACTGCGATGTGAAGGGCCTGTGTCGCGTCCATGCCTTATGAGAAACCCCAGGTCTGCCCCAAGTTTTCTTGACCCCCACGGGGGGCGGGTCGGCAAGCCGACCCTGGGGGCGCTCATGAGAAACCCCAGGTCTGCCCCAAGATTTTTATCCCCCTCGCAGCTTGCAAGCTGCTCGGATTCGGCTCCGCGCAGGCTGTCGCAGAGTGGATTGGGGCGTGGGCCTCATCCACCTCGCGGCTTGCAAGCCGCTCGGATTCGGCTCCGTCCAAGCTGCCGCAGGGCAGCTTGGAGCCGCGAGCCTCATCCCCTTGTGGTCTGACGTCAACGGGGGCGGACTGGGGCGGTCTTACCCTGTGGTGTCCGGGTGTCCTTGCTGCGCGGGCCGGTGCAGGGCGCGCATGACGTCGCTTTGCGTGATCATGCCAACCAAGCGTGCGGCGTCATCGACCACCGGAATGTGATGGTGGCCGCTGCCCGCGAAGAGCGGAATCAGCTCCGACAGATGCCGTGCTGCAGACACGACCTGCACCCGCCGCGTCATGCGCGCGGCAACGGGTGTGGCCGACTCGCGCATGGCGCTGGGCGCTGCATCCGGGTCGGTGCGCAGATCGGCCGCGGTGACGATGCCGATGACCTGCCTCTGTGCGTCGATCACGGGAAGCGCCTTGATGCCATGCTCTTCCAGGCGATGCAGGGCATCGGCCACGCTGTCATCGGGGCGGGCGGTCTGTACGTCACGCTGCATGATGTCGCTGCAGCGCACGCTGTCCAGCCGCTGTTGGTAGGCCTGCGTCTGGGCGTCTTCGAGCAGGCCACGCAGGGTGGCGCGGTCGATGTCGAGCACTTCGCCGTAGCGGGCCACCGCGGCGTCGATGGCGCTGGAGAGTTCGTCCGCATTGGGCAACACGGCGTCAGCCGCGGGCTGCGGGGCGGGGTGCGGTCTGCGCGTGGCCGCATGCCACAACAGGGCACAGAGCACGAGCAGCGCGGAGTTCAAGGCAACTGGCATGAAGGCAAAACGCCAGTCCGTGGTGTGGGTCAACACCGCCAGCAAGGCTGCCGCGCCGCCTGGCGGGTGCAGGCATCGCGCCTGAAGCATCAGCGCAATCGCACCGCCGACGGCCATGCCGGCTGCCAGCCAAGGCGGGCCGATCCAGAGGGCGCAGGTAATTCCCGCTAGCGTGCCGAGGGTGTTGCCGCCAATCACCGACCAGGGCCGTCCCAGCGGGCTGCTAGGCAGCGAAAACACTATGACGGCGCTGGCGCCGATGGGAGCGACCAACCACACCAGCTGCGTCCAGCCGCTTGCGCCTTCGACCCACTGGCTGATCGCGCCCACGGCGGCCACGCCTAGCACTGCGCCCAGCGAAACACGCAACCATTCGGCGATGCCTACGCGCGGGCTGCCCGCGGCCTGTACCGCGCTCATGCATCCTTACGCAGCAAGGCGGCGTATTGGCGGCGCAGCTTATCGACCTTCGGCGCAATCACCGCGGCGCAGTAGCCCTGATAGGGATGGTGCGTGAAATAGTCTTGATGTTCGGACTCGGCGGGGCTGTAGTTCGCTTCCGGTGCGATCTCGGTAACGATGGGATCGGTGAAAAGCGCTCGATCGCGCAGGCCTTGCACATAGGCGCGCACGGCTGCGAGCTGGGCTGCGTCATGGGTGTAGATGCCCGAGCGGTATTGCGTGCCGACATCGTTGCCCTGCCGGTTCAAAGTGGTGGGGTCGTGCATGGCGAAAAATACCTCGAGCACCGTGTCCAGACTCAGCACATCGGGGTCGAAATCCAGCCGGATCACTTCGGCATGGCCGGTCTGCCCCGTGCAGACCTCACGGTAACTGGGGCGCAGCGCCGTGCCATTGCTGTAGCCGCACTCCACGCGCAGCACACCGCGCAGCGGGCGGTAGGCGGCGTCGAGGCACCAAAAACAACCGCCAGCGAGGGTGATGCGCTGGGGCAATGCGGGCAAATTGAAGTCGGACATGGGGCGAGAGTCGTGAGTGCGGCAATTTGCCGCGGTCTGGGGATTGTCGAAGGCTGACAAAATGCACGCCTTTTCTATGGCGATTTTCGCTGACTATCCGCGGAGACGTTGTGCGGTTGTAAATATGAGGAGTTAATTGATGAAGCGTCTCAATTTGAGCCGTCGCCAGGCACTGGTGATGACTTCTGCCCTGCTGATGTGGGCCGCCGCCCCGGCCGCTCTTGCGCAACGCGCAGGGGATATCGAAGTGACACGGGCGCAGGCGCTGCCGTCGATTCCCGGTGCGCGCAATGGCGGCGGATTTCTGACTCTCGTCAACCACGGTCAGCAAGACGACAAGATCGTGTCCGCCGCCTCACCCGTCTGCGGCCATGTCGAGCTGCATACCATGAGCATGGAAAACAACATCATGCGTATGCGCGAGGTCGGCGACATTCCGGTGCCCGCAGGCAAGACCCTGCGCATGCAGCCGGGTAGCGGCTATCACCTGATGTTCATGGACTTGAAAGCCCCGCTGAAAGAGGGCGAGAGGGTGCCGGTGACGGTGAAATTCGCCCATGGCGGGCAGATGGAGCTGCAACTCAAGGTCGAGCCGCGCGACAAGATTGCGGGCGATGTGCCCATGCCGGGCAAGGCAATGCAAGGCGGCATGCACTGAGAAGCCCGCAGACCCCTGAAATTGAGACGGGCCGCAAACCTGGAGGTATGCGGCCCGGGGTTCCGACAGTCGGGTTTGCTGCCGCCTGTCAAGCTCATGCAGGGATGCATGATGGGGGTCTAACAACAGTCCGGGTTCCACCCGATCTGTTTGCCGTAGCAGCTGCACTGCAACGACGAACCAAAGGTACGCCTCCTGCGTTGTCTGCGTCAAGATGAAACATGACTGCGGGCAAGGGGTATGGTTGAGCCTCCCGAACAGCCTCTGCGCAATACCTTGAATTCATTGCGTTTTATGTCGTAGTCGGGCGCGCCAGCAGGGCGTCGATCAAGCCTTGCATGCGAGCCTGCGCCTGGGCATCCGGCAGGATGGCGCGGCCCCATTCGCGCTGAGTCTCGCCCGGCCACTTGTGGGTGGCGTCCAGCCCCATTTTTCCGCCCAGGCCCGACTGCGGCGAGGCGAAGTCCAGATAGTCGATCGGCGTGTTGTCCACCAGCAGCGTGTCGCGCACCGGGTCCATGCGGGTGGTGATGGCCCAGATCACGTCGTTCCAGTCGCGGATGTTCACATCGTGGTCGGTGACGATGATGAATTTGGTGTAGAGAAACTGCCGCAGAAAGCCCCAGATGCCGAACATCACCCGCTTGGCGTGACCGGCGTAGGCCTTGCGGATGGACACCACGGCGAGCCGGTAGCTGCAGCCCTCGGGCGGCAGATAGAAGTCCACGATCTCGGGGTATTGTTTCTGCAGGATGGGCACGAACACCTCGTTGAGCGCCACGCCCAGCACGGCCGGCTCGTCCGGCGGCTTGCCGGTGTAGGTGGAGTGGTAGATCGGCTGCTCGCGATGGGTGATGCGCTCGACCTCGAATACCGGAAACCAGTCTTGTTCGTTGTAATAACCGGTGTGATCGCCGAACGGGCCTTCGAGCGCGTGGAGATAGCCGTTTTTTTCCATCAGCGGCACGCCGGTTTCGCTCTCGCCCTTCCACCCGGCTGGTGCGGGCGGCAGATGGCCTTCGAGCACGATTTCCGCCGAGGCGGGAACCTGCAGATCGAGCCCCACGCAGCGAGCCACTTCGGTGCGCGCCCCGCGCAGCAGGCCCGCGAACTGGTATTCGCTCAAGGTGTCGGGTACGGGCGTGACCGCGCCCAGCGTGGTGGCCGGATCGGCACCCAGCGCAACGGCCAAAGGGAAGGGTCGCCCAGGATTGGCCAGGGCGAATTCCCTGAAATCGAGGGCGCCGCCCCGGTGGGCGAGCCAGCGCATGATGAGGTGGCGGCGGCCGATGCGCTGCTGGCGGTAGATACCCAGATTTTGCCGCTTGCGGGGTTGCGGTACGTTTTGCGGGCCTCGCGTGATGACTAGTCCCCAAGTGAGCAGCGGCGCCACGTCGCCCGGCCAGCAGGTCTGCATGGGCAGGCGGTTCAGGTCGACGTCGCCGCCCTCCAGCACGATCTGCTGGCAGGCGGGGCGCGAAACGGTACTCGGGCGCATGTCCCACACCGCTTTGACCAGATGCATCAACTCGCCCGCATCTTTCAAGCCTTTCGGCGGTTCAGGCTCCTTCAGGCGGGCGAGTACTTCGCCGATGCGGCGCAGCTCGCTCACGTCTTGCGCCCCCATCCCCAGCGCCACGCGCTGCGGCGTGCCGAACAGATTGCCCAGAACCGGCATGGCGTAGCCCGTCGGCCTTTCAAACAGCACGGCAGGCCCACCCCCGCGAAGCAGGGCGTCGCAGACCACCGTCATGTCGAGATGCGGCGAAACGGGCTCGGCCGTGCGCCGCAGCTGGGAAAGAGTCTCCAGTTGGGAGAGAAAGTCGCGCAGATCCCGATATTTCATATAACTAATAGAAGTGAAAAACAAGACCTTGTGCGTTGACTGGGAATAACGAGGTTCCTAAAATTCGATCCGTGTTTGCCCTAAGTGCCTGAACTCAGGCGGGCAACACACTCGCCCCGAAGCACGCCTTGCCGCGAACGACACAAAGATCGAACGCTGCAATCGATGCAGGCCTTTCTCGAAGGCCGCATCTTAGGCTGCCGGGCTCCCTTGGTGAGCCTGTGCTGTCGGATCTGTGCCCTTGGGAACTGGCGCTGGCTGTCTTGCGACACCGCGGCAATTCCATTCAGACACAGGAGTGTTCCATGTTGAACGCCATGCAATCTTCCCTGCCGCGCGCACGTCGGCTGGCAGGTGGATTTTGGGAATTGACCCACCAGACTTTGATGATGGTGGGCTTGTTTGTGGTGGCCGGAGGTGCGTATCTGTACTTCCAGCCTCAAGCGATGACGACCCTGGACCGCGGCCTCACGCAGTGGGTCATGGCGCGCAAGACAGCGGCTGACGAACTTCAGGCGCTGGCGCAAAAGCCGGCCGATGCCCTGCTGCCCATGGTGCAGGCTGAGCCCGCGCCGGGCAATGGCTTGCCGGTGCTCACGCCGCAACAGCGCACGGTCTCCAACTGGCTGGCGCGGCGCTATAGCATTGCGCCCAATGCCATGGCGCAGCTCGTCAGCGCCGCCTGGACGGTCGGTCGCCAGCAAAAACTCGATCCTCTGCTCATTCTGGCGGTGATGGCGGTCGAGTCTTCGTTCAATCCTTATGCTGCCAGCGGCGTGGGCGCCACCGGCCTCATGCAAGTGATGGCCAATGTGCACCGCGACAAGTTCGCTCCCTTTGGCGGGCCGCAAGCCAGTATCGATCCGCTGGCCAATATGCGCGTGGGCGCGCTGGTGCTCAAGGATGCCATCCAGCGCGGCGGTTCGGTGCGCGCGGGCTTGCGCTACTACGTCGGCGCCACGAATGACGCGAGCGAGGGCGGTTATGCCGACAAAGTGCTGGCCGAACAGGCGCAGCTCGAACGTGTGGCTGGCGTAGCGCCCAAGCCGGTCGCAACGCCGATGACGGCCAGCACGGCGGGCCACATCGTCGCGCCGCATGCGGCGCCTGCCACGGCCAAATCGACGGTGGCCGCAGAGCCTGAGCAAAAACACGCCTCACTCACCTGACGCCACGCGACGCGTTAACATCTTCATCTGCACGACTGGCGATAGAAACCGGCAACACCCGCGGTTTCGAGGTGGGACGAACCACCGGGGAGTGCTGGACTTTAAGCCGTTCGCCTGGGCCAGCGCCATCGCTGTCAATGATCTTCATCAGCCCAGGCTTGCGCACTTCCGCATCTTGAAGGAAGCTGGCGCGGGCCGTTCAGACGGAAATTCGCCATGTTCGACCGCCGCATCACCATCGCCCAGACCGACCCCGAGCTCTGGGCCGCCATCCAGTCCGAGAACCAGCGCCAGCAAGACCACATCGAGCTGATCGCCTCGGAAAACTACACCTCGCCCGCCGTCATGCAGGCGCAGGGCTCGCAACTCACCAACAAGTACGCCGAGGGCTATCCCGGCAAGCGCTATTACGGCGGTTGCGAATTCGTCGATATTGCCGAGCAACTGGCGATCGACCGCGTCAAGCAGCTCTTCGGGGCCGAGGCGGCCAATGTGCAGCCCAACTCGGGCTCGCAGGCCAATCAGGGCGTGTTCTTCGCCCTGCTGCAACCTGGCGACACCATCATGGGCATGAGCCTGGCCGAAGGCGGGCACCTGACCCACGGCATGCCGCTGAACATGAGCGGCAAGTGGTTCAAGGTCGTGAGCTACGGCCTGAACGCGCAGGAAGAGATCGATTACGACGCCATGGAGCGTCTGGCGCACGAGCACAAACCCAAGCTGATCATCGCCGGGGCCAGCGCCTACAGCCTGCGCATCGATTTCGAGCGTTTCGCCAAGGTGGCCAAGGCCGTGGGCGCCTACTTCATGGTGGACATGGCGCATTACGCCGGGCTGATCGCCGCTGGCGTCTATCCCAACCCCGTGCCCCACGCCGACGTGGTGACCACCACCACGCACAAGAGCCTGCGCGGACCGCGCGGCGGCGTGATTCTGATGAAAGAGCAGCATGCCAAGGCCATCAACAGCGCGATCTTCCCCGGCATTCAGGGCGGCCCGCTGATGCATGTGATCGCGGGCAAGGCGGTGGCGTTCAAGGAGGCGCTCGCACCTGACTTCAAGGTCTATCAGCAGCAGGTGCTGACCAATGCCCGCGTGCTGGCCGAAACGCTGACGCGGCGCGGCCTGCGCATTGTCAGCGGACGCACCGAATCGCACGTCATGCTGGTGGATCTGCGTTCCAAGAGCATTACCGGCAAGGAAGCCGAGAAAGTGCTGGGCGAGGCGCATCTCACGGTCAACAAAAACGCCATCCCGAACGATCCGGAAAAGCCCTTTGTCACCTCGGGCATCCGCGTGGGCTCGCCAGCCATGACCACGCGCGGCTTCAAGGAGGCCGAGGCCGAGAAGACCGCCAACCTCATTGCCGATGTGCTCGACAACCCGCACGACCCGGCCACGCTGGAGCGGGTGCGCGCCGAGGTGAAGAAGCTGACCGACGCATTCCCGGTTTATTCCGCCTGATCGTCGGCTGTGCCCCTCAGGGCGGCGGCGGTGAGTGCCGAGAGGCGCTCGCGCTGTCGCCCTTTTTCATCGAAGTTTTCCGCGGCCAGCCAGCGCGTGAAAGCGGCGCGCAGTGCGGGCCATTCCCCGTCGATGATGCTGAACCAGGCGGTGTCGCGGTTGCGGCCTTTGACCACGGCGGCCTGGCGGAATACCCCCTCGAAGCTGAATCCGAGCCGCCGTGCCGCCTCACGCGAGGCGGCGTTGAGCGCATCGCATTTCCATTCCAGTCGGCGGTAGCCCAGTGCAAATGCCTGGTCCATCAGCAGGTACAGGGCTTCGGTCGCCGCGCGCTGACGTTGCAGCAAGGGCGAGAAGTAGAGGTGGCCGATCTCGATGCTGCCAGCCGCCGGGGTGATGCGCAAATAGCTGGCTAGCCCGGTGGCGCGGCCAGTGCCTGAATCGACGATGGCAAAGAACAGCGGATCCTGGCCCAGGCAAGTGGCCTGCATCCAGGCTTGGTAGTCGAATGCCGAGGCGAACGGACCGTAGGGCAGATAGTTCCAGCCGTCGCCGCGGGCATCCAGGGTTTGCGCGGCGTAGAGGTCGGCGGCGTGGCGCTGCGGGTCGGCGGGTTCCAACGTGCAGGTCGCGCCGATCAACGCGGTTCTCGCAGGTGGAGGAGGGGCGATAAATCCGGGGACGGGCTGGCCGAGCGCGGCGGTGGATTGCGGGTCGGTTGGCAGGGTGGCTTTTGGCGGCATGTGAGACGAGTCAGCCCAGGGTCATGAGTTGTGCGTTGCCGCCCGCCGCAGCGGTGTTGACGCTCAGGCTTTGTTCATGCACCAGGGCGGTGAGATCCATCATCGCACCGTCTGCAAGCTGGGCTGGGCGCAGGCTTTCGATGCGCAGAATCAGGCCGTCGCGCTGCGCCAGCTGGTCTTGCAAGCGGGCCAGGGCGTCGGCGTCGCCCTCAAACAAGACCACGCTCAGTTCGGGCAGGGTGTCGCGCTGGGTTGGAGGGCAGGAGCGCACATATGCCTTCACCGCGGGTGGCAGCGCGTCCAAAAAGGGGGTGAGCGGGCTGTCGGAGCTAGGCGCTTCGATGAGGGCGAGGTTGCCCGTGGCGAGCGTGGCGGCGATGTGATGCACCAGGCCCAGCACCGTTTGCGGTATGCACCACACGCCGCCACTGCGGGGCAGAAGCCGGTAGCGGTTGGATTCTCCCGTCGGCCCAGGCAGGGTGTAAACCGAGCTGATCGGGCTGTGGGCGAGATAGTGTTCGCACGCAGCCCGCTCGCGCGTCGTGTCCTCGTCATCCAGATTCATGGTGTGATTCTGCAGGGCGGCCAGCAGATCGCGCAGCGCGGCGAGGCTTGCAGGTTCTGGGGTGATCTTGCTGCACTCGGCGGCTGCGGCCGCGAGGTTGACGGGCAGCGCGCTGTTGGCCTGCGGCAGAGGCTGCACTAGCCGGTGCAGATAGAGCGGGCCGCCGGCCTTGGGGCCGGTGCCCGAACGGCTCATGCCGCCGAAGGGTTGCACGCCGACCACGGCGCCGATGAGATTGCGGTTGACGTACACATTGCCGGCGTGAATGCGCTCGCTCAGATAGGCAATGGTTTCGTCGATGCGACTGTGCACGCCGAAGGTCAGGCCGTAGCCGGTGGCGTTGATGGCGTCGAGCACCGCGCCGAGTTGCTCGCGCCGGTAGCGCAGCACATGCAGCACCGGGCCGAACACCTCGCGTTGCAGGCGGTCGATGGTGTCGATCTCGATCAGCGTGGGGCGAACAAAGGTGCCCAGCCCGCCGCTTTCATCGCGCCCCAGCCGGGTGACGCAAAGGCCAGCGGCCTGCATGCGGGCGATATGGGCTTCGAGGTTGTCGCGGGCCTCTGCATCGATGACGGGGCCGAGGTCGGTGTGCATGCGGTCGGGGTTGCCCAGGATCCAGTCGTCCATCGCGTCTCGGATCATGCCGATCACTCGGTCGGCCACATCTTCCTGAATGCACAGCAGGCGCAGGGCCGAGCAGCGCTGACCGGCCGAATCGAAGGCCGAGGTCAGCACATCAGCGACCAACTGCTCGGCCAGTGCGGACGAGTCGGCAATGAGCGCGTTCTGCCCACCGGTCTCGGCGATCAGCACAATGCTGCGGCCCTGCGGGCTGAGGCGCTTCGACACGGTGCGCGAAATCAGTTGCGCCACTTCGGTGGAGCCGGTGAACATCACCCCGGCCACCGCCGGATGCGCCACCAGCGCCGCGCCCACCGTGCCGCCGTCTCCGGGAACGAGTTGCACCGCATCGGTCGGCACGCCGGCCGCGTGCAGCGCGTGCACTAAGGCTGCGGCGATGAGGGCGGTCTGTTCGGCGGGCTTGGCCAGCACCGCATTGCCTGCCGCCAGCGCGGCAGCCACCTGACCGCAGAAGATGGACAGCGGAAAATTCCAGGGACTGATGCACAGCACCACGCCCAGCGGACGATGGGTCGCGTTGTCAAACTGCGCCGCCGTCTGCGCGGCGTAGTAGCGCAGGAAGTCCACCGCTTCGCGCACCTCGCCGATGGCGTTGGGCAGGGTTTTTCCGGCTTCGCGCACGATCAGCCCGAGCAAGTTCTGCATCTGCTGTTCGAGCGCGTCAGCCGCGCGCTGCAAGCAGGCGGCGCGCTCGCCGGGCGGGGTGACTTGCCAGATCGGTGCGGCGCTCTGGGCGTGGCGCACGGCTTCGTCCACTTCGGTTCGGGTCGTTTGGCGTACCCAGCCCACCTGATCGCGCGGATCGGCGGGGTTGAGCACGGGCACCCAACCTTCGGCTGCGGCCTGCGCGTTATCGGCAGGCGGGGGTTGATTTGCGACGGTAGGCGACGCGTAGGCCTTGTGCTGCGCACTGCGCAGCAGCGCGGCGCTGAGCGAGGCCAGCTGTTGCTCGTTCGCCAGATTCAGCCCGGCAGAATTCAGACGCGCTTGCGCGCCCAGCCCGGAAAACAGTTGCCGCGGCAGGGGAATACGCGGATGCGGCGCGCCGAGCACGCCGGTCTCGACGGCAATCGCGCGGGCCTCGTCCACGGGGTCGGTCACCAGTTCGGACACGGGAACGGCGTCGTCGCCGATGCGGTTGACGAACGAGGTGTTGGCGCCGTTTTCAAGCAGGCGTCGCACCAGATAGGCCAGCAGGGTGTCGTGCGTTCCCACCGGGGCGTAGATGCGGCAGGGGCGGGCCAGCTTGCCCGCGCTGACCGGGCCGACGACCTGGTCGTACAGCGGCTCGCCCATGCCGTGCAGACACTGAAACTCGTATTGCCCCGCGTAGTAATTCTCCCCGGCCATCTGCATGATGGACGCCAGCGTCTGCGCGTTATGCGTGGCGAATTGCGGATAGACCGCGTCTGGCGCGGCCAGCAGTTTGCGCGCGCAGGCCAGGTAAGACACATCGGTATGCACCTTGCGGGTGTAGACCGGATAGCCGTCGAGCCCGTCGATCTGCGCTCGCTTGATCTCGCTATCCCAATACGCGCCCTTCACCAGCCGCACCATCAGCCGGTGCCCACTGCGCCGGGCGAGATCGACGAGATAGTCGATGACGAACGGACAGCGCTTCTGGTAAGCCTGCACCACGAAGCCGATACCGTTCCAGCCCTTGAGAGCCGGGTTGAAGCACAGGGCTTCGAGCAGGTCGAGCGAGAGCTCCAGCCGGTCGGCTTCTTCAGCGTCGATATTGATGCCCACGTCGTAGCGCCGCGCCAGTTCGACCAGGGCGGTCAGGCGGGGCAGCAGTTCATCCATCACCCGTGCGTACTGAGCCCGGGTGTAGCGGGGATGCAGCGCGGAGAGTTTGACCGAAAGCCCTGGCCCCTCGAAGATGCCGCGGCCGTGCGAGGCCTTGCCGATGGCATGCAGGGCCTGTTCATAAGCGGTGAAGTAACGCTGCGCGTCGGCCTCGGTGATCGCCGCCTCGCCCAGCATGTCGTAGGAGTAGCGAAAGCCCTTTTTCTCCTGCGGACGGCTGTTGGCCAGCGCTTCCGCAATGGTCTGCCCGGTGACGAACTGCTCGCCCATCAACCGCATGGCGCGCTGCACGCCTTGGCGGATCAGCGGTTCGCCCCCCTTGCCGATGAGCCGCGACAGTGCGCTGGCCAGCCCTCTTTCACTGGCGGTTGCCGTCAGTCTGCCGGTCAACATCAGCCCCCAAACGGCCGCGTTGACGAATACCGACGGCGAGTGACCGAGATGCGCCTGCCAGTCGCCCCGACTGATCTTGTCGCGTATCAAGGCATCGCGGGTGGCGTTGTCGGGGATGCGCAGCAGCGCCTCGGCCAGACACATCAGCGCCACGCCTTCCTGGCTGGAGAGCGAAAACTCCTGCACCAAGGCCTCCACGCCGCCCATTTCGCGCCTCGCCCGCACGCCTTCGACCAGCCGCTCGGCCACTTGCCGGACGGCCGTGCGCTGGGTGGCGTCTGGAATCTGCGCCAGTTCGATCAGCATGGGCAGACATTCCGGCTCTGGCCGATGCCAGGCTGCGGTGATGGCTGCGCGCAGATCGGTCTGCGGCAGCACGTTCTGCGCCCAGTCGAGAAAGGGAGTGGGAAAGGGGGTGGAAAAGGGGGTGAAAAAGGTTGCACCTTCCGGCTCGTCGTGCGGGGTGCCGGGTTGCGACGGCTTTTCGGTCGAACTCAACGTGTCAAGAGAAAACTCGCCACGCTCGATGCGTTCCACCATGTTCAGCGTGGCCTGCTTGATCAGCCAGTGCGGTGTACGCCCCAGCCGATCTGCGGCGAGCCGCACCCGTTGGCGCATGGCTTCGTCCATTTTGATACCGGTGGTGGTTGCGCCCATTTTTGGTTCCCTCATCGTGATGGGGTTGCAATTATTGATCGCCGGTGCAACCAACGTATCAGGGATAACGCTTATTTCGATACCTTGAGGTGAGTCAACACGCCTTCTTGAGGAAGGCATGCAATGGTCAAGTTGACGCAACCTTAGGAGTCCTGCGATGCCATCCGCCTCTACCCTGCGCGATCTACAGACCCGCACCATTTTGTCGGCCCTGCAGCCCGAACAACTGGAACGACTGCTCTCCCATGCCACCGAAGAGCACATCGCGGCAGAGGGTGTGATCTTTCTGCAAGACAAAGAGGCCGACGCCTTCTACATCGTGCGCGAGGGCAAGGTGCAGATTCAGGTGCCGGCCATCAACGGCCCGGGCGTCGAGGTACAGGCGCTAGGCGAATGGGATGTGATCGGCTGGTCCTGGCTCATCCCCCCTTATCGCTGGGCGTTTGAAGCCAAGGCGCTCACGCCGGTCACGCTGCTGCGCTTCGATGGCAAGGCTATTCTGCAGGAATGCGAGAGCGACCCCGCCCTCGGTTATGCCCTGATGAAAATTTTCGCCGGACTCATGTCCGAGCGCCTGCGCGCCGCCCGGCTGCGGATGATGGAAAGCTGGGCGCCGCCTGGCTGGGCTTGATGAGGGTCAGGTCGGCTGGTGCGCCCGCCTTGAAAACACAAAAAATCTGGAATTGCGGCACCGGCTTTGGCCCCTCGCCAAGCAAAGCCGTTAAATTGTGAACTATTCGGCAGGCGAAAAAGCCTAGACGGTAAACAATCAAACAAGTTCCAGTATGTGGCGAGCCTGCTCGACAGCACCCTTCCATTTGCATTGACCCCTCGATTTCATGCCCCTGTCTCAATCTGATTTCACCGCGTCTTCCATTACGTTTCGAGGGTTTGGCCAGGCCATTGCCCAGCAAAACCTGCCGGCCTTCGGCCAGACCATGCAGGAGGTTTTCGCCGCCACTGAGAACGACAGCCTTTCGGGTCAGCAGATCGCAGAAATCATTCTGCGCGACCCAGCCTTGACCTCCAGCCTGTTGCGCGTCGCGAATTCTGCGGGCATGGGCTACGCCGGTCAAAACAAGGTGCTCACCGTCAGTCGAGCCGTGGTCGTCATGGGCCACAACGCCATTCGCTCGCTCTGTATTTCGGCCCTCGCAGTCGAGAGCATGCCGGAGAACGGCCCGTTTCGCGCTCGCCTTCTGGCCGCTTTGGGCACGGCCTTGCATGCGGCGGTGCAGGCCAAAGACCTCGGTTTGCGCAAGGGGTTACGGCGCGACGAGGCCGAGCGGCTGTTTCTTGAGGCGCTGATGGGGCGCATCGGAGAGCTGGCGTTTTGGTGCTATGGCGGCGAATTCGCGGAACGCGTGGATGAATTGCTTAAATCCGGAGTGAGTCCGGAGCTGGCTGAGCAATCGATATTGGGCATGTCGCTGCTGCAGTTCAGCCATGATCTGCTGCGCGCCTGGAATCTCGATGCGGTGATCAGAGACAGTGCGGAAGTCGCCGTTGCCGTGCAACTGGGTCGAGCCGCGCAGCTGGGCTGGGCGAACCCCGAGGCGCGTCAAGCCGTCCTGCATGTCGCGGCCCTGTTCCGGCAATCCGAGGCCCAGACGCTGAAACGACTGCAAAGCAATGCCGAACAAGCCAGTCAGCTGGCGGTAGTTCTCGGCGCAGGAGCCGCTACGAGGTGGATTCCGGCAACTCCGGCATCAACCGACGAAGAGTCCGCAGCCCAACCGACGGAGCCGCTCGAGATGCGGCCCGCCGAACCGACGGCCGACATGGCCCTGCAACTGCGCATGCTGACCGAGATGAACGCCGTTGCCGTCAGCCGCAAAGAATTGCCCATGCTGTTCGAGGCCTGTCTTGAAGGGCTGCATCGCGCTGTCGGCCTCGACCGTTGTGTGCTTTGTCTGATGACGCCCACCAGAGACCGTTTGCTCGCGCGTCTGGGGGCTGGCTCCGGTGTGGCCGATTTGCGCGCGCGCCTCCAACTGCCCTGGTCGGCCACGCTGGAAACCCAGCTTCAGGCGGGAAGCGTGCGCAGATTCTCGGCCGAGCAGCCGCCGCCCGATTTTTTGCTCCAGGCCACGGCTGTGCACGACTGTTTGATGGCCACGCTGACCGTGGATCAAAAAATCATCGGCCTGTTTTATGCCGATCAACAAACGACGCAGCGGCCTTTGACGGCTGAAATCTTCGACGGCTTCAGGCGATTTGTCACCCAGACGGAGCTCATCGTGCGCGGTTTGCCGCGCTGAAGCGCGCTCAAACTCTCTGCAGACGCAGCAGACTCAGACCGAACGCACAGAACACCGAGCCCGACACCCGCTGCGGCCAACCCGATGCGAACCAGATGCTCAACCGTTTGCGCGCCAGTACGGCCAGCCCCGCATAGGTGCTCAGCGCCAACAGCGAAATCGCCATGAACGTCAGCGTGAGCGCCAGATA
The DNA here is from genome assembly GCF_002282795.1 of Thiomonas sp. 13-64-67. Taxonomy (NCBI): domain Bacteria; kingdom Pseudomonadati; phylum Pseudomonadota; class Betaproteobacteria; order Burkholderiales; genus Thiomonas; species Thiomonas sp. 13-64-67. The sequence continues at coordinate 41,627 of NZ_NCKP01000013.1, read as the reverse complement.
TTGTGGGCCGAGCGGGCGCGAAGCGGTGAGAAACTGGGGAAACAGGGCCGCGATGAACACGATCGCTTTCGGGTTGCTCAACGCCACCATCAAACCCTTGACGTACAACTTATGCGGTTTGTGCACAACGTCAGCAGTCTGAACCGTCTTCGCTTGCGCCCCATCGGGGCGCCGAGCCGCATGACGCCACTGCTGCACGCCCAGCCAGATCAGATAGGCGGCGCCTGCGAACTTCACCACGGTGAAAGCCAGTTCGGAGGTCTGGAGTATGGCGTTGAGCCCCAAGGCGCTGAGCGTCGCCAGCACCAGCAACCCGGTGATATTGCCCAGCGAAGACAAAATGGCGTGCCTCCAGCCGTGGTGCATGGCGTTATGGATGGACAGCATGACCGCAGGCCCCGGTGTGAACGAGGCGGCCAGCGCAAAGCTGATGAACAGCAAGTAAGTCGTCCAGCTTGGCATCGCGAGGGTGGAGCGCAATCGGCTGCGTGTGAGTGAAGTTTGGTAGGCCGTGCTGGGCTCGAACCAGCGACCAAAGGATTATGAGTCCTCTGCTCTAACCAACTGAGCTAACGGCCCAACTTGTTGGATTGCGCGGGAACGTCTCGCGCAAAAGGCGACATCTTAGCGGGCGAAGGTGGGTGGTGTGGGTTAGCGAGACACCCTCCATCACATCTGGAACGAGCCGCACGGCTACGCTTGCGCTTTGGTACTTTCCGCAGCCCATAAAACCCTCTGGAAACGCAGCATGAAAGGCGATGCCAGGGCCATTCAATATCTGAACAAGGCGCTGAAGGGTTTGTGCCAGAGCATGGGTTTGCAGAACGATCTGCAGACCGTGTGCGGCCTGCAAGATCGGCGGCGATTAGCGTTCACGGGCTAAGCTTGCATTGCGGCCCGACTGGGCCGCGCGTTGTTTTGAGGGGTGCTCTGCATGTCGCAAACTGCTGTTTCTTCTTCCACCACAGAGTCGGATGATGCTGTCGTCAGCCGGGCCGCATTTGTGCGCTTGTTCGCTGCGGTCATGCTGCCGATTTTTTTGGCCGCCGTCGATCAGACCTTGCTGGCGGCCGCCACACCGGCTATCGCGCGTGATCTGGGCGACTTTGCCGATAGCGCCTGGATCGCAGTGGGCTATTTGCTGGCCTCCACCATCATGGCGCCGCTGTATGGGCGTCTCGGAGATCGCTATGGCCGCCGCGATGCGCTCATGGCGGCGCTGGGCCTGTTTGCGCTGGGTTCGCTGGCCTGTGCTGCAGCGCAGGGCATGTGGTGGTTGATTGGCGCGCGGCTGCTGCAGGGTCTGGGCGGTGGCGGTTTGATGGTGATGAGTCAGGCACTCATCGGCGAAGTGGTGCCGCCGCGCCAAAGGCCGCGCTTTCAGGCGTATTTCGGCGTGGTGTTCGTGCTGGCCAGCGTGACGGGGCCGGTTTTGGGCGGCTTGGTCGTCAGTCACTTCAGCTGGCGCTGGCTGTTCATCGGCAATCTGCCGCTGGCTGCGCTGGCGGTGTGGCGGGTGTCGCGCCTGCCGGCCAGCGCGCGCTATGCGCAACCGGGGCAGTCGCACGATGCCCTGGGCGTGTTGTTGTTCGCCGCCTCGGCTTCCACTCTGCTGTTGTGGCTCACCCTGGCGGGGCACCGTTTCGCCTGGGCTTCGCTGCCCAGCGCGCTCATGGCGGGGACGGCATTGGTGCTGGGCATAGTGCTGTTCTGGCGCGAGCGGCGGCATCCCCACCCGTTTCTTCCCCTTGAGTTGCTTCATCTGCCCGCCATCGGATGGACGGTCGCCACCATGGTGCTGTTTGCGGCGGGCTTGTTCGCTCTGGTGTTCTTTCTGCCGGTTTATCTGCAGGTGGGACACGCCACCGGCGCGGCGCACGCGGGCCTGCTGCTGTTGCCGCTGACCGCCGGGCTGGTGCTCGGCTCCAACGCCACAGGCCGCGTGGTGGCGCGCACGGGCCGTCCCGATGTGCCGGCGCGCTGGGGGCTGAGCGTTGCGGCGATGGCGCTGGGCCTGCTTGGCGTGGTGCCTGCGGCGCCGTGGGTCATCGGTGCGCTGGGGGTTGCGGCGGGGCTGGGATTCGGCACGGTGATGCCGACGGCGCAACTGGTGGTACAGACGGTGGCGGGGCGTAGCCGCTTGGGCGCTGCGGCGGCCACGGTGTCTCTGGCGCGCTCCACCGGGGCGGCGGTGGGCACCGCGGTGTTTGGTTCGCTAGTGTTCGGCCTGACGTCGAGCGCCGACTTACAGGCCGCTTTGCACACGGCAGACCCCGCCGCGGCTCAGTCGGTGATTCGCGCTTTCCATCTGGCGTTTTTCTGCGCCGGCGGGCTGACGCTGCTCGCCGCCTGGACCTCCACCCGGGTGCCGCGCGTGACGATTTGACGGCGCGCGCCCGGGTCGGCGGAAAATGTCATTTCCCTTCCCACTCGCAAGCCCCACCGCCATGCACAGCCTCGACTCGCTCAGCCGTTTTTCCATCCCCGGTCAACTTCGGTTCCATGCCCATCCAACCGGGCTGATTTTCGCTGAAATCGACCATGCCGCAGGCGTGGCCAGCCTCTGCCTGCAGGGCGCTCACCTCACCAGCTTTCGCCCCAAGTCGCAGCCGGAGCCGGTGGTGTGGGTGTCTGAAGCGGCGCGCTATTTGCCGGGCAAGTCCATTCGTGGCGGAGTGCCGGTGTGCTGGCCCTGGTTCGGGCCGCACGCCAGCGAGAGCAGTTTTCCGGCCCACGGCTTTGCCCGCACCGTGCCCTGGGCGGTGGTGGACAGCGGGGCATCGCAAGGCGCGACGCACCTCACGCTGCAACTGCAGCCTTCAGACGCCACCCGCGCGCAATGGCCGCATGACACGCCGGTTTCCCTGCGCATCCGCGTGTCGGAGGTGTTGGAGATGGATCTGATCACGCACAACGCCACCGCGCAGCCGCTGCCGCTCAGCGAGGCGCTGCACACTTATTTCCAGGTCGGCGATATTGCCGAGGTGCAATTGCTGGGCCTCGAAGGCTGCAGCTACCTCGACAAGACCGAGGCCTTCGCCCGCAAGCAGCAACAAGGCGCGGTGCGCTTCGCCACCGAGACCGACCGGGTGTATGTGGACACATCAGCGGAATGCGTCATCGTCGATCCGCTGCTGCAGCGGCGCATTCGCATTACCAAGCAGGGATCGGCGTCCACCGTGGTCTGGACGCCGTGGGAGCAGAAAGCCGCCGCCATGGGCGACTACACCGCGCAGGGCTGGCGCAACATGCTGTGCGTGGAGTCGGCCAACGCGGCAGACAACGCGCTTACCTTGCAGCCCGGCGAAACCCACACCCTGAGCGTGCGCTACAGCGCCGAAGCGCTGTGATCAGCTCGGGGTTTGCGCATCGGCGCGGATCCAGCGTGCGGCTTTCTCGGCGATCATCAGCGTCGGGCTGTTGATGTTGCCGCTGGGAATCCGGGGCATCACCCCGGCGTCGACCACGCGCAGCCCGGCCACCACGCCGCCGCGGCCATCGCGAAGGCGCAGCCGCGTATCCACCACCGCACCGGGGTCGTCGGCACGGCCCATGGCCGTCGTTCCCGCCGGGTGGAAGATGGTGGTGGCGATGTCTCCAGCCAGTCGGGCGAGTTCGGCATCGGTCTGAAACTGCGTACCCGGCTTGAACTCTTCCGGCGCGTAGCGCGCCAGCGCCGGTTGCGCCACGATGCGGCGGGTCAGGCGCAGGCTGTCGGCCGCCACCTGACGATCCTCGTCGGTGCTGAGATAGTGGGGCGCAATGGCCGGTGCATCGGCAAAGCGCGGGCTTTTGATCTGCACCGTTCCGCGGCTGCCGGGGTTGAGATTGCAGACGCTGGCGGTGAAGGCGTCGAAGCTGTGCAGCGGTTCGCCGAAAGCGTCCAGGCTGAGCGGCTGGACGTGGTACTGAATGTTGGGGTGGGCGTACTGCGCGCTGCTGCGGGTGAACACGCCGAGCTGGCTGGGCGCCATGCTCATCGGGCCGGTACGCCTGAGGGCGTATTCCAGTCCGATCATCGCCTTGCCCCAGCTTGACGCCGTCCGCGTGTTGAGCGTGCGCGCGCCCTTCACCTTGAACACGGCGCGGATCTGCAGATGATCCTGCAGATTGGCGCCCACGCCCGGCAGGTCGATCAGCGGGGTGATGCCGTGTTGCTGCAGCAGCGCCGCAGGCCCCACGCCCGAGAGCTGCAGGATCTGCGGCGAACCGATGGCGCCCGCGCTGAGCAGCACCTCGCGGGTAGCGTGCGCCGTGATTTTTTCCTGGCCCGTCCACACTTCGACGCCAGTGCAGCGTTGGCTGCCGTCAGGCGCGGTGTCGAACAGCAGGCGAGTGACGTGGGCGCCATTCCAGAGTTCGAAGTTCGGGCGGCCATAGCAGGTCGGGCGCAAAAAGGCCTTGGCCGTGTTCCAGCGCCAGCCGTCTTTCTGGTTGACCTCGAAATAGCTCACGCCCTCGTTGCTGCCGCGGTTGAAATCGTCGGTGGCGGGAATGCCAGCCTGTTGCGCCGCCTGCGCGAAGGCATCGAGGATGTCCCAGCGCAGACGTTGCTTTTCCACTCGCCATTCGCCGCCGTGGCCGTGCAGCGCGGCGAAGGACGGGTCGTTCGCGCGGTCGGCGCCGGCATCGCGGCGCCAGTGGTTTTCGTGGGCGATGAAGTCGGGCAGGCAGGCGTCCCAGCGCCAGGCCTCGTCGCCGGTAAGCGCGGCCCAGGCGTCGTAGTCGCGGGCCTGGCCGCGCATATAGATCATGCCGTTGATGCTGCTGCACCCCCCCAGCACTTTGCCGCGCGGGTAGCGCAGGGTGCGGCCGTTGAGCCCGGGATCGGCTTCGGTGTGGTAGAGCCAGTCGGTGCGCGGGTTGCCGATGCAGTACAGATAGCCCACCGGAATGTGAATCCAGGGGTAGTCGTCCTTGCGCCCGGCCTCGATCAGCAGCACGCGCTTGTCGGCATCGGCGCTCAGGCGGTTGGCCAGCAGGCTGCCTGCGGTGCCCGCGCCGATGATGATGTAGTCGAAGGGGGTGTCGGCCACGCTGCGCTTACTTGGACGTGGGCATGACGAACTCGGCGCCCTTGGGGGTGCTTTCCGGCCAGCGCTGCATGATGCTCTTTTGCTTGGTGTAGAAGCGCACGCCTTCTTCGCCATAGGCATGCATGTCGCCAAACAGGCTGGCTTTCCAGCCGCCGAAGCCGTGCCAGGCCATGGGCACCGGGATGGGCACGTTGATGCCCACCATGCCGGCATGCACCCGGCGGCCGAACTCGCGCGCCACGTGGCCGTCGCGCGTGAAGCACGCCACGCCGTTGCCGTAGGCATGCGCGTTCACGAGCTCGAGCGCCGAGGCGAAGTCGGGCACGCGCACGCAGGAGAGCACCGGGCCGAAGATTTCTTCCTGATAGATGCGCATGTCGGGGGTGACCTGATCGAACACCGTGCCGCCGATCCAGAAACCTTTTTCATGTCCGGGCACTGCAAGACCGCGACCGTCCACCAGCAGCTTCGCGCCTTGCTGCACGCCGGAGTCGATCAGGCCGGTGATGCGCTCGCGCGCCGCCTCGGTGACGATGGGGCCCATTTCGGCATCGAGCTCCATGCCGTTCTTCACCTTCAGCGCCTGCGTACGCTCGACCAGCCGGGGCAGAATTTTTTCGGCCACATCGCCCACCAGCACACCCACCGAGATGGCCATGCAGCGTTCGCCCGCCGAGCCGAAGGCGCTGCCGATGAGCGCGTCCACGACTTGGTCGAGGTCGGCGTCGGGCATCACCACCATGTGGTTCTTGGCGCCACCCAGCGCCTGCACGCGCTTGCCCCGGCGCGCGGCCTCTTGTGCAATGTGATGCGCCACCGGGGTCGAGCCGACAAAGCTGATGGCCTTAACGTCCGGGTTCGCCAGCAGGGCGTCGACCGCCACCTTGTCGCCCTGCACGACGTTGAATACGCCGTCGGGCAGGCCGGCTAGTTTGAGCAATTCGGCCATGAGCAGGCTGGGAGACGGATCGAGCGGGCTGGGCTTGAGCACGAAGGTATTGCCCGCCGCGATGGCCACCGGGAACATCCACATCGGCACCATGCAGGGGAAGTTGAACGGGGTGACGCCGGCCACCACGCCCAGCGGCTGGCGCATGGTCCAGTTGTCGATGCCGGTGGACACCTGCTCGGTGTAGTCGCCCTTGAGCAGTTGCGGAATGCCGCACGCAAACTCCACGATTTCGATACCCCGCGTGACCTCTCCCTGCGCGTCGGTGAACACCTTGCCGTGCTCGGCAGTGATCATGGCGGCCAGGGTGTCGCGGTGCTGGTTGAGCAGATCGAGAAACTTGAACATCACCCGGGCGCGGCGCACAGGCGGCATATCGGCCCACTTCGGAAACGCGGCGTGTGCGGCGGCGACGGCGGCATCCACCTGCGCCGCATCGGCCAGCTCAACCTGTCGCGATACCGCACCCGTGGCCGGGTTGAATATGGCCTGCTTGCGCGCGCCTTCGACCGAGGCGATGCGGCCCGCGATGAAATGCGCCACATCGGCGGCGCCAGTGAACGGGTGAGGTGCGCCCATGAGCGAGTCTCCTGTGAACGGAAGAATGTGGAATGGCGACAAGTCTATGAGACGCCTGCGCGTTTGCATAGCGATCTAAACTGACAACATTGTTTTGAAAAACGAACAATTAGACCGGAGGAGATCGCCATGTCCACCGTTTCGCCCCCGCGTGACGACTTGCTCTGGCAGCAAGTGCACTGGCTGGGCGCCATTGCCGCTCAGGGCAGCCTGACGGCTGCCGCACAGCGACTCGGGGTCTCCAAGGCGGCGGTGAGTCAGCAGCTTGCCGCACTGGAGCGCCGTATCGGCGTGCCGCTGGTGCGCCGCACCACGCGCACCCTGCGGCTGACCGAGGCCGGGCAGCGACTGGTGGACGAGACGGCGCCCGCATTCGCCCACATCGTGCGCAGCGTGGGGGCGGTGCACGATCTGGCGGAAACGCCGCGGGGTCTGGTGCGCGTGACCGCGCCCGTTGCCTTGGGACGCCAGCATGTGGCGCCGCACTTGTTGAGCTTTCTGCGCAAGTATTCCGATATTCAGGTGGAGCTGGAGTTGTCGGACCGGCTGAGCAATCTGCCGCAGGAAGGCTTCGATCTGGCCGTGCGCCATGTAGCCGCGCCGCCCGAAAACCATGTGGCCTGGAAACTGTGCGACACGCGCTCGCTGCTGGTGGCCAGTGCCGCGTATCTGCGTCGGCATGGTCAGCCGCAACATCCTGCAGAACTCGCGCAGCATGCCTGTCTGACCTATTTGCGGCCCGGAGCGGCGGTGTGGATGTTCGAGCAGCCAAACGCCAAAGACGCGGAGCCCCAGCGCGTGCGCGTCACTGTGCAGGGGCCGCTGCGCGCCAATACCAGCGAAGTGCTGCGCGAGGCGGCACGCGCCGGCTTGGGCATCGCCCTGGCGCCCGACTTCAGCCTCGACTTGGGCGGGCGCTCATCCACCCTGCGAGCAGTGTTGCCTCAATGGCGGGCCTTGGGGTTTTTCGGGCAGGCGATCTACGCGATCCGCCCCTGGAGTCCCAATACGCCCCGCGCCATTCAACTGCTGGTCGAGCACTTGCGGCAGGCGTTGGCAACGGGGTTTTGACTGTCGGGGTTCTCAGCCGTGGGGGTGCAGGTCGCCGCAGACCGGACAGTGCGGGTTGCGCGGCAGGTTGATGGTCTGGAAATCAGTGTCCAGTGCATCGATCAGCAATAGCTTGCCGCGCAAGGTTTTGCCAGTCTGACTGAGGATTTTCAGCGCTTCAACAGCCTGCAGACTGCCGACCAGACCGACCAAAGGGGCGAGCACGCCCATGGTGGCGCACTGCACTTCTTCCACCGGCGCATCCGGTGGAAACAGGCAGGCATAGCAGGGCCCGCGCTCACCCTGCGCATCGCACCGGGTGTCGAATACGCTGACCTGGCCCGCAAAGCGGATGGCCGCACCGCTGACCAGCGGCACGCCGCGCGCGACGCAGGCGCGGTTCAGCGCCTGACGGGTGGCGAAGTTGTCGCTGCAATCCAGGGCAACGTCTGCGGCCGAGACGAGTTCGTCGAGCAGGGCTGCGTCGGCACGGCGGGCGATTACATCGACCTCGATAGGCGGGTTGATCTGTCGCATCGCCTCGCGCGCGGAATCGACCTTGCGCTGTCCGATGCGCGCCTCGGTATGGGCGATCTGCCGTTGCAGGTTGGTCAGGTCGACCGTATCGTCGTCCACCAGGGTGGATGCGCTCCTGGCCTTCGATGCCGATTTCGTCGAGCAGGATGTGCCGTGAATAACGCAGCAGTTGGCGATCGTCGAGAGACATGCCGGGTGCCATCGCTCTCTCGGACGATGGCTCGTCCTTACTTGCTCTTGGTGGCGCCGCTGGCGTCCGCCTTCGGGCCACTGGCTGCAGCCGACGTGGCTGGGGTTTTCGCCTTGGCGGTGCTGGCCGGCTGCTTGGCCGTGATGACCGGCTTGCCTTCCAGATAATTCATCGCCTGCGTCACCTGCCAGTCTTCCTTGCTGCCGTACTCGGGCAATTTCGGCAACTTGTTCGGGTCTTTCTGGAGTTCGGCTTCGAGCATGCGCCGGGCTTCTTCCTGCTTGCGCACGTCTTCTTCGACCCGCTTGGAGTCGGCCGATTCGTTGCCGGTGCCGATCTGGTTCTTGTAGTCGATCTCGCGCATGCGCAGCGCGGCGTAGGGGTCGCCGCTTTCCAAAGGGTCAACCTCGTAATTCGGGGTGATGCCCTTGCCCTGGATCGACTGGCCGTTGGGGGTGTAGTAGCGCGCCGTGGTGAGCTTGAGCGCGGTGTCGGGCCCGAGCGGCAGCACGGTCTGCACCGAGCCCTTGCCGAAGGACAGCGTGCCCATGACCACTGCACGCTTGTAGTCTTGCAAGGCGCCGGTCACGATTTCGGAGGCCGATGCCGATCCGCCGTTGATGAGCACTACCAGTTTCACCGTCTTCACGCCCGCGGGCAGGGTGTCGAGCGGGTTGTCGCCCGGGCGGCTCATGTAGTCACTCGGGGTGTTGCGGTAGGTGGAGTTAGCCTCGGGCATCTGCCCCTTGGTGCTGACGATCACGGCGTCGTTCGGCAGGAACACCGAAGCCACGCCCACGGCACTTTCGAGCAGACCGCCCGGATCGTTGCGCAGATCGAGGATCAGGCCCTTCATGTTCGGGTCTTCCTTATACAGCGCGTCGATTTTTTTGACGAAGCTGCTCAGCGTGTCCGCCTGGAACTGGGTGATACGAATCCAGCCATAGCCCGGGGCGATCATCTTGCCCTTGACGCTCTGTACCTGAATCAGCTCGCGGGTCACGGTGAAAGTGAGGGTGCGGTTTTCCGATTTGCGCAGCACGGTGAGGGTGACCTTGGTGCCCGGCTTGCCGCGCATGAGCTTGACCGCGTCGCTCAGGCTCAGACCCTTAACGGCGGTATTGTCGATGCGGGTAATCAGGTCGCCCGCATGAATGCCAGCCCGGGCAGCAGGCGAGCCCTCGATGGGCGAAACCACTTTCACCAATCCATCTTCGGCGGCGATTTCGATGCCCACGCCGACGAATTTGCCGCTGGTGCTTTCCTTGAAGTCCTTGAAGTTCTTCTTGTCCAGATATTCCGAGTGTGGGTCGAGGTTGTTCACCATGCCGTTGATGGCGTTTTCGATCAGTTTCTTGCCATCGACCGGCTCAAAGAAGTCGGCCTTGATCAGTCCGTACACCGCGGCGAACTGCTGCAGTTCTTCCAGCGGTAGCGGCGAAACGGTGTTGCGCGCCAGCGCCTGGACTTGCAGGGTCGCCATGATGCCGGTGATGGCACCAACGACAACCCAGGCTGCGACTCGAAATTTACTGGCCATGGTGGATCAAACGGAGTGTCTGCTAAAGGAGCGGGCAGTATAGGGGTAGCGCTATTTTTGTGACGCGAGCACTGCACATCCCGCAGGGCGTCTGCGGAATAACGTCAACAGATACTGATTAGACACAAGGCACGCGGGCCTGACTCAGACCTTGCCTCAGACCTTGCCGCCCGCAGCGTTGAGGTAATAGCGCTGCAGCGGCTTGAGATCGGCGTCGAGCTCGTACACCAGCGGAATGCCGTTGGGGATGTTCAGCCCCGTGATGTCTTCGTCCGAGATGTTTTCCAGGTACTTCATGATGGCGCGCATGGAGTTGCCGTGCGACACCACCAGCGTGCGCTTGCCCGCCTTGATGGCCGGAGCCAGCGACTCGTGCCAGAACGGCAGAACCCGCGCGATGGTGTCTTTCAGGCACTCGGTCAGCGGCAGCTCTTCGGGTTTGAGGCGGGCATAGCGCGGATCGGCGGCCAGTTCCAGACGGTGGGTTTCGTCGAGCGGCGGGGGCGGAGTGTCGTAGCTGCGGCGCCAGATGTGCACCTGTTCGTCGCCGTACTTGGCGGCGGTTTCCGCCTTGTTCAAACCTTGCAGCGCGCCATAGTGGCGCTCGTTGAGCCGCCAAGTGTGCACCACGGGCAGCCACATGGCGTCGAGCTCGTCGAGCGTGAGCCACAGGGTGCGCACGGCGCGCTTGAGCACCGAGGTATAGGTCAGGTCGAAGCTGTAACCCAGTTCCTTGAGCAGGCGCCCGGCGGCGCGGGCTTCGCGGATGCCCTGCTCGGTCAGATCGACATCGGTCCAGCCGGTAAAGCGGTTTTGCTGATTCCAGGTGGATTCACCGTGGCGCAGCATGACGAGTTTGTACATGGGAGGTCTCGAAGTGCGAAGGAGTGAAACAATGCGGAGCACAGAACAATAGTAGTCCAGCTGCAAAATGTCGCTGCACTGCAGCAATCGGTGCCCTACGCACGCCATGCGGTAGATGGAACAAAACCATACATCAGCGCAAGCAGATTTGATTTTTTAGAATTTCACCTTCTCAAGGAGAAAACTGAAGTGCAGTTCCTCATCGAAAACTGGGCGCTCGTGCTCATTGCCCTGACTTCCGGCGGCATGCTGCTGTGGAGTTCCTACGGCGGCGCGTCCGGGTCGGATGGCGTCAGTGCGGCTCAGGCCGTGCTCAAGGTCAACCGCGAAAAAGGCGTGATCATCGACGTCTGCGAGCCCAATGAATTTCAGGCTGGCCATGCCGTGGGCAGCAAGAGCATTCCGCTGGGCCAGCTCGACAAGCGCTTGAGTGATCTCCCCAAAGATAAAAACACGCCGGTGCTGATCATGTGCGCATCGGGCATGCGGGCCAAGCGCGCCGCGGCCCAACTTCGCAAGCAGGGTTTTGTGAACGCTGCGGCGGTGTCGGGCGGGATGCGCTCTTGGCGCGAAGCCGGGCTACCGGTTGAAAAAGGATGACTTTCGTATGAACAAGGTTCGCATGTACACCTCAGCCGTCTGTCCCTATTGCATCCGCGCCAAGGCGCTGTTGCAAAAACGCGGCGTGGTGGACATTGAAGAAATCCGCATCGATCTCGATCCGGGTCAGCGCCAGCACATGATGGCGTCCACCGGGCGCCGCACCGTGCCGCAGATTTTCATAGGCGACATCCATGTGGGCGGCTGCGACGATCTCTACGCCCTCGACGCCCGGGGCGGCCTGATGCCCCTGCTGCGCGACGCCGCCTGAAGCCCGCTCGGCTCATCCAGCAGCCCGGCTGGCCAGTGGGTCTGGCGGGGCTGTCATGTGGCGGGCCTAGAATCAGCCACAAGCAATCGACGCCCGCATCCTGCGGGCTTTTTTCCATGGAGAATTTTTGATGAGCGCCACCCCCGAGAACACGCAATCCGCCGATCCGGTTTTCATGCTGCAGCGTTGCTATCTGAAAGACCTGTCGCTGGAGCAGCCCAATTCGCCGCAGATCCTGCTGGAGCAGCAGCAGCCCAATGTGGACGTGCAAATGAGCGTGGAAGCGCAGCCCGTGGTCGAGGGGCTGTTCGAAATTACCGTGGCGGCGACCATCACGGCCCGCATGCAAGACCGCGTGCTGTTTCTGGTGGAAGGCAAGCAGGCCGGCATTTTCGAGCTGCGCAATATTCCGCAGGAACATGCCGACATGCTGCTTGGCATTGCCTGTCCGCAGACGGTCTATCCGTATCTGCGCGCCAATCTGGCCGACGCCATCACCCGAGCGGGCTTTCCGCCGGTGCATCTGGCCGAAATCAACTTCCAGGCCATGTACGAGCAGCAACAGGCGCAACAGCAGGCCGCCAATGACGCACCTTCCATCATCACCCCCGACCGCCTGAACTGATTTGTTCTGATCGTTTTAACGGCTGATGTCGTCACAACCGCCTCGCTCGCTGACTGTGCTCGGTGCCGGTGCCTGGGGCACGGGCATCGCCTGTCAGATCGCGGCGCACCAAGCCGTCTTGCTCTGGGGCCGCGACACGGCGCAGATGCAGCGTTTGCAGGCGGAGCGGGTCAACGCCGCCTATTTGCCGGATGTGCATTTGCCACCGGCTATGACCGTGACGGCCGACCTCGACGCGGCGCTGCGCCACGCGGTCGGCCCCCATGGTCTGCTGTTGCTGGCGGTGCCGGTCTCCGGCCTGCGGGCCGCGGCGCAGGCGGTGCGGATTTTCAACGCCGACAAGCCGCAAGGCGCGCGCGTGCAGCAACTGGTCTGGCTGTGCAAGGGCTTCGAGCAGGGCAGCGGGCTGCTGCCGCATGCGGTGATCGACGCCGTATTCGCTGGCATGGATGCGCCTCCGGCGACGGGCGCGCTGTCCGGCCCGAGTTTTGCGCTGGAGGTCGCTCGCGGTCTGCCCGTGGCGCTCACTCTGGCTAGCACCGACGCCGCGCTGCGTCAGTCGGCCGTGGCGGCCCTGCATCACGGAGCAATGCGCATCTACGCCACGCCCGATGTCGTGGGCGTGGAGGTGGGCGGCGCGGTGAAGAATGTGCTGGCCATCGCTACCGGGGTGAGTGACGGCATGGGCCTGGGCCACAACGCGCGCGCGGCGCTCATCACCCGAGGGCTGGCCGAGCTTTCGCGGCTGGGCGTGGCGCTGGGCGGGCTGACCGACACCTTCATGGGCCTGAGCGGTCTGGGCGATCTGGTGCTGACCGCCACCGGCGATCTGTCGCGCAACCGCCGTGTCGGCCTGGCGCTGGCGCAGGGGCAGCGGCTCGACCATATCGTGGCCACGCTGGGGCATGTGGCCGAGGGCGTGCATACCGCGCAGACGGCATTGCAACTCGCCCGCGCGCACCGCGTATCCATGCCGATCACCGAAGCGGTGAGCCGTTTGCTCGACGGCAAACTCACGCCGCAGGCCGCGCTCAGTGGTCTGCTCCAGCGCCAGCCGCGCGGAGAATGAGTCCCTCTCCATCTCTGTGGATTTCGCATGATTCAGCTTCTCGTCGGCCTGGGCAATCCCGGGCCGGAACACGCCCTCGATCGCCACAACGCCGGCTTCTGGCTGGTCGATCAGATCGCCACCGCCGCGGGCGTCAGCCTCAAGCCCGAGCGCGGTTTTTTCGGCGATGTCGCCCGGGTGCGTCTGCAGGGGCATGAGCTTTGGCTGCTCGAGCCCAGCACCTATATGAACCGATCCGGCCAGTCCGTCGGCGCGTTCGCCCGCTTTTACAAGATCGCGCCGGAGAACATTCTGGTGGCGCATGACGAACTCGATCTGCCACCGGGCCAGGCCAAGCTCAAACTGGGCGGCGGTCACGCCGGGCACAACGGCCTGCGCGATCTCATCGCCCATCTGGGCACGCCTAATTTCTGGCGTCTGCGCCTGGGCATCGGCCATCCGGGCGACCGGGGCGCGGTGATCGGTTTCGTGCTGGGCAAGCCGCCGCAATCCGAGCTGAAGCTGATCGAGCAGGCCATGGAGCAATCGCAAGCCGTGCTGCCGCAACTGCTCAAAGGCGAGTTCGAAGCGGCGATGATGCAGCTTCATCGCAGCAACCGCAGCGACGGCGGCAAGTCGGCCGCCGCGGCCCAGCCGGGGAGGGGCTGAAGCCATGCACAATCTGGCCCGGTTCGGCGTGGGCGTGCTGATGGCGTTGGCCGCCGTATCCGCCGACGCGCAAACCGCCGAACCTTCAGCCGAAAGCCCCGCTGCACCCGTCTGGCGTTGCGGAAACACCTATTCGCACCAGCCTTGCGGATCGGGCCAGACCGTTCCCACTGCGGACGCCCGCACCCCCGAACAACGCGAACAGGCCCAGGCGCAGCATCAGCGCCTGAATGCGCTGCTCGATGCCCGCGACCAGCAACGCGCAGCGCAGGCGGCGCAAGAGCAGCAGAGAGTGGCTGCGGCCCAGCGCGAGCCAAAGCGCCTACTGGCCTTGCAGCAGCGCGAGGCTAAAAAAGCGAAAAAAGCGAAGAGGGCGGCTGAGAAAGCCCACGCAGCGCACCACAAACACCGCCTTCAACAAACTCGGGAACGCCGCGTAGTCATTCCGTCGAGCCCCGACGCCGCGCCCTGACGCAGCAACGGTTCTTTCAGGAAACGGGCGCCTTCGCCGCGGTCAGTTGACGATACTTTTCCATCAACTGATCTTTGCTTTCTACCCGGTCAGGCCGCACCGGAATGCAGTTCACCGGGCAGATCTGCACGCATTGCGGCGTGTCGAAATGCCCCACGCACTCGGTGCAGCGGTCGGGGTTGATTTCATAAATTTCCGGGCCCATGAAAATCGCCTCGTTCGGGCATTCGGGCTCGCACACATCGCAGTTGATGCAGTCGTCGGTGATCCACAGGGCCATGATGATCTTCAGGTCGGGGCGGTGCGCCGCTGGGCCACCTTGGCCTGCAGCCGCTCCATGACCAAGGGAACCACGAATTTGCTCACGTCGCCGCCGAGCATGGCGATTTCCCGCACGAACGTCCCGGAAATGAACTGGTACTGATCGGCCGGGGTGAGAAACAGGGTTTCGACGTCGGGCATGAGCTGGCGGTTCATGCCGGCCATCTGGAATTCGTACTCGAAGTCGCTGACCGCACGCAGCCCGCGCACCACTACCTGGGCGCCGCGCGCCACGACGAAATCGCGCAACAGTCCGGTGAAGCCGCTGACTTCGACGTTGGGATAGGGCGAGAGCACCTCGCGCGCGATGTCCAGCCGTTCCTCCAGGGTGAACATGGCGTTCTTGTGGTGACCGGCGGCGATGGCGACCAACAACCTGTCGCACAACTTGCTGGCGCGACGCACCAGGTCTTCATGGCCGCGCGTGAGCGGGTCGAAGGTGCCGGGGTAGATGGCGAGCAGCATGGCAACGGGCAGTAAGCGTGGAAAGGAAATGCAGTTTAGGGGTTTTGCGGCGCCAGCGCGTCGACAGTGTTGCGCCGCAGCAAAGCAAAGTGCACCTGACCGGCCCGACCCCGCCGCCAGATCGCCCAGCCCTCGGTTTCCAGCGTATCGAACAGCTCGGCCCTATCGGTCTCCACATAAACCAGACCTTGTGATGCGACCAGCGGCTGCACCGCCTGCAGCGCGGCGAGTTGTTGCGCGCTGACATAGGGCGGGTCGATGAACACGATGTCGAATCGTTCGCCAGCGCGCGCCAGGCCGTGCGCGCAGGAGAGCGCATCGGCGCCTCGCACCTGCACCTGTGTCGCGCCGAGGCGCTGCGCGGCGGCGGCAATCGCGGCCACGCAGCGAGGATGCTGTTCGATCAGCAACACCGAGGCCGCGCCGCGCGAGGCCGCTTCCAGCCCGAGGGCGCCGCTGCCAGCGTAGAGATCGAGCACGCGCAGACCGGCCAGCGTCTGGCCGAGCCAGTTGAACACGGTCTCGCGCACCCGGTCTGGCGTGGGGCGCAGTCCCGGCAGATCGGGCACGGCGAGCTTGCTGCGTTTCCACAGCCCGCCAATGATGCGGACTTCGCCGCTGTGCGCACGGCGGGGGCGGACGGAAGGGCTTGGGGCGCGATGGCCTGGAGACTGGTTATTCATGGACAGGTAAATTGTAGGAGTCTGCCGTGCATCATCTTGTCCTCTTTTCTTCGATCGGTTGTCCATGTTCCGCTTTTTCAAACGCAAATCCGCTCCCGAAACCGCCGCGCCCGAGGTGACGGCCGAGGTTGCGCCGGAGGCGATCACCGCGCTTGCCGCACTGCAACTGGACGCGCCCGCTGAAGCCGCACCGGCCGTGGATCCCGCCGCTGCGACGAGGTCTGAGGCCGAGCCATCGCAGGCTGCCGTGCTCGTCGCCGAAGAGCAGCCGACTTCCGGCTGGTTCAGCCGCCTGCGCTCCGGCCTGCGAAAGACCGGATCGGGCATCAGCGGCCTGTTCGGCGGCAGCAAGATCGACGAAGCGCTGTACGAAGAACTCGAATCGGCCCTCATCATGGCCGACGCCGGCATGCCCGCCACCACCGCGCTGCTGGCTGATCTGCGTCGGCGCGTGAAATCGGCCCGCGCCGAAACCCCCGCCCAAGTTCGCGCGCTGCTCGCCGACGCGCTGGCCGATTTGCTCAGCCCCCTGCAAAAACCGCTCGACATCGGTCGTCAGAACCCCACCGTGCTGATGATGGTGGGCGTGAACGGCGCGGGCAAGACCACCACCATCGGCAAGCTCACCCAGCACCTGCTGCGCGCCGATGAAAAGGTGCTGCTGGCTGCGGGCGACACCTTCCGCGCGGCGGCGCGCGAGCAACTCGTCGCGTGGGGGCAGCGCAATCAGGTGCAAGTCATCTCGCAAGAGGGCGGCGACCCGGCCGCCGTGGCCTTCGACGCCGTGAGCGCAGGCAAGGCACGCGAGATGGACGTGGTGATCGTCGATACCGCCGGGCGCCTGCCCACCCAGCTTCACCTCATGGAAGAACTGAAAAAGGTCAAACGCGTGACGGCCAAGGCCATGGACGGCGCGCCGCATGAAATCCTGCTGGTGATCGACGCCAACAACGGCCAGAACGCCCTCACCGGCCTGGTCATCACCAAGCTCGACGGCAGCGCCAAGGGCGGAGTGATCGCGGCCATCGCCCGCGAGCGGCCGGTGCCGGTGTATTTCATCGGCGTGGGCGAAAGCCTGGACGATCTGCAAACCTTCGACGCGAAGGCGTTCGCACGGGCGCTGGTGGGGGAGTGAGCGGAGTCCGGCGGGTTACGAACTAGACTTTTTCATCGCATCTGCCAATTCGCCATTCCCGCGCCGGCGCAAGGCATCGATAGCCCCTTCGCGATCGCGCAATTCCCGGTTTTGGCTGAGTTTGGCTTTGCCCTCCAGCCGCGACACCGTGATTTCGATGCCGACGATGGCTTGCACCATGGCGTCGATGTAATTGGGCGCGGAGTCGCTCATTTTCCAGGGCTTCGGCTCTTGCGCTTCGTGGGTGCGGGTGAGGCGCGCCACCACGCCACGAACGAATTTTTCATCGTCACGGACGGTGAGATGACCGTGGGCATGAACGACTTCATAGTTCCAGGTGGGAACCTGGCGGTGGGTCTCATGTTTGCTCGGGTACCAGCTCGGCGAGATATAGCCCTCGGCGCCGCGGAAGATGACCAGTACCTCGGCGCCGTTCCTGCACTGCTGCCACACCGGATTGGCGCGGGCCACATGACCGATGAGCGTGCCCAGCAAACCCTGCGCCGGATCGAACTCGAAGGGAAGGTGGTTGGCATCGAGCCCGCCGCCGGTTTGCGTGACCAGGATGCCCAGAGGATGTGCGCGAAGGATGCGGTGCAATTCGCCCGGCTGAGTGATGGCGAAGTGGGAAGGGACGTACATGGCGGCAAGTGGCAATAGTGAGCGGGAAACGCGACTATCGCTCAAAACTGGCGCAATCGGCGCCCGGCTTCAAGAAAATGCACATCGTCGGCGGTGCAATCCGGCGCAGGGAATCACCCCCAGCCCAGCATTGCAGTGACTGCTGCACCGCCGACCACCACCGCCCACGGCGCAACCTTCCAGACTTGCAGCAGCAACAGCGCGGCCAGCGCCAGGGCGAAGTCGCGCGGGGAGTGAATGGCGGCCGTCCAGACCGGGTCGTAGAACGCGGCCAGCAACAGGCCGACGACAGCGGCGTTGATGCCCATCAGGACGCTGCGCATGGCGGGGTGGCGGCGCAGGCCGCTCCACAGCGGCAAGGCGCCGGCGACGAGCAGAAAGCTGGGCAGGAAAATACCCAGCAACGCCACGCCCGCGCCCAGCCAGCCACCCGGCCCCTGCGCCGAAGCGGCGCCCAGAAACGCGGCGAAGGTGAACAGCGGCCCCGGCACGGCTTGCGCCGCGCCGTAGCCTGCGAGGAAGGTGGAGTTGTCCATGCCTGCCGGAACGACCTGGGCCTGCAGCAGCGGCAGCACCACATGGCCGCCGCCAAACACCAGCGCGCCGGATTGATAGAAGCTGGAAAACAGCGCCAGCGCGGATTGATGCAAGCTGGCCGCGAGCAGCGGCAAGCCGACCAGCAGCGCGCCGAACGCCGCGAGCAGCACCACGGCGCTGCGATGACGCAGCGGCACGTACAGCTGCGCATGCACCGCTTCCACCGGGGGGCGCAGCAGCCAGCGTCCGACCACCGCGCCGAGAAGAATGACGGCGAGTTGGCCGCTGACGCCGGGCATCAGCGCGGCCAGCACCGCAGCCGCCACCGCCAGACTAGCGCGCTCCCGATCCGGGCACAGGCTACGGCCCATGCCCCACAGCGCCTGCGCCACCACGGCGACGGCGACCAGTTTGAGCCCGTGCAGCCAGGTGCCGTGGGCCAGCGCGCCGACATGCGTGAGCAGCAGCGCGAACGCCGTCATCGCCAGTGCCGAAGGCAGGGTGAAGCCCAGCCAGGCGGCCAGCGCGCCGCGCAAACCGCCGCGCATCAGCCCCAGCCCGATGCCGGTTTGCGAACTGGCCGGGCCGGGCAGGAACTGGCACAGCGCCACCAGATCGCCATACGCCTGCGCCGACAGCCAGCCGCGTCGCTCGACGAACTCGCGGCGGAAATATTCCAGATGCGCAATCGGCCCGCCGAACGCCGTGAGTCCCAGCCGCAGAAAGGCGAGGAAGATCGCCGCCGCTGCCTCCGGCGGTGGTGTGCGAGGGTGTTGATCGTCGGGCATGGGGAATGTCCTTGTTGCGACGTTGCGGTGGTGCGCCTAATTTGAACGGCTCTACAGGAGCTTGCCATGCGCAGACCGTTCATCAGAACCGCGATTCTCGCCTTGCTCGTCTGGCCATGTTGCGCGTTGGCGGTCACGGTGCAGATTCAAATCAGGGGCATGAATTTTCATCCCGACACGGTGACGGTCGCGCCCGGAACCACGGTGACCTGGACCAATGACGACAGCTTTGCCCACACTGCGACCAGCGATACCAAACTTTGGGACTCGGGCCTGCTCCAGCCAGGCAAATCGTTCAGCCACACCTTCGACAAGCCTGGCAGTTTTCCCTACCACTGCGCGGTGCACACCTTCATGACCGGGACGGTGACGGTGAAGTAAGTCGCGGGTGAGTTTCCTGCGCGCGCAGCAGCACCCAAAACCCTGATGCGGCCAGCAGCGCCGCGGTAAACCAGAACGCCGGGGCGATCAGCCCGGCAACCTGCGCAATGGCGCCCAACACCAGCGCGCCCAGGGCGTAGCCGGTGTCGCGCCAGTAGCGGTAGGCGCCCAGCGAGGAACTGCGCCAGTTCGGGTGCGAGATGTCGGCCACCGCGGCGATGAGGTTGGGATAGAGCAGCGCCATGCCCACGCCCATCACCACGGCGGCAGCCAGCCAGGCGACTGTGCCCGCGACCAGCGTGACGGAAGCCACGCCCGCCGCCAGCAGCCACAGCCCGCAAACGATGGTCGGCTTGCGGCCGATGCGGTCCGACAGCGGCCCGGTCCACAACTGCGAGGCGCCCCACGTCAGGCCATAGACCCCCGTGACCCAGCCGATGTCCACCACGCTCAGGCCGTGGCCGTGCAGATACAGCGGGAACAGCACCCACAGCAGGGTGTCGGCCACCTTGTTGGCCACCCCGGCCTGACATAGCGCCGAAAACGTGGCGTGGCGAAACGACACAAAGGCGAACACCTGCAATGAGGACGGATGCGCGGGCAGCCCTTCGGCGAACCTTGGCTCGACGCCCTGATGCTTGCCGTCGGCATGACGCTGGCTCTCGGCGCGCGCCCAGGGCAGGGTCTCGCGCACGAACAGCAGCGCGGTTGCAAGTCCTGCGGCAATCACCAGCAGGGCGAACCCCAGCAGGGCGGGGCGTGGGCTGTAGAGCTGCGCCAGGTAGCCGGTGACGATGCCCGCCAGCCCCACCGCGGCATAGCCCGCAAACTCATTGATGCCGGTGACTAAACCGCGTTGCTCGGCGCGGGTGATGTCCACCTTGCTCGTCACCGTCATGCTCCAGGCGAAACCCTGGTTCACGCCGAGAAACAGATTCGCCGCGACCACCCACCACCAGTTGGGTGCAAAGTAGATCAGCAGCGGGATGGGGATGGCCGCCACCCAGCCCATCACCAGCACCGGCTTGCGCCCGATGCGCTCGGACAGCCGCCCGGCGACGAAATTGAGCATCCCCTTCACCAGCCCGAACGAGATGACGAAGGCCATCAGGTAGAGGAAGGACGATTTGGGCACGTCAAAGTCTTGCTGCGCCACCACCGGCAGCACATTGCGCTCCATGCCGATGACCAGGCCGACAAAGCTCACCTGTACCGCTTGCCAGATGAATTGGTCCAGGTTGATGCGGATGCCCTGCAGATAGGGTTCGGGCGGGGCGGGTGCGTTGAGATCGGCAGCACCCGAGCGGCTTGCAGGCCGAGGGAACATGGCGCGGCGCATCGCCGTCAGGGCGCAGTGTCCTGCTCCAGCGGCAGCCCGGCAGCCTGCCATTCCGGCACGCCCTCGGCGATCTTGCGAGCGCGAAAACCGCGTTCGACCAGCAGCTTCACCGCCGTGTCGGACATCACGCAGAACGGCCCGCGGCAATAGGCCACGATCTCCTTGCCGCGCGGCAGTTCGCGCAAACGCGCCTCCAGTTCGGGCAGCGGCAGCGAGCGTGCCTCGGGCAGATGCGCGGTGCGGTATTCGGCCTCCGGGCGCACGTCGATCAGTACCGCATCGCCCTTGCGCACCTTGTCCAGCAGGGTCTGACTGCTCTCCAGCGTGAGACGCTCGGGGCCGGAAAACAAGCGCTGCATCACCACCTGCAGATCGGCCACATGCGCTTCGGCCACGCTGCGCAGCGCCACCCACAGCGCGGCCACGTCGGTGCCGCTGATGCGATAGATGCGGCTCTTGCCATCTTGGCGCACCTGCACCATCTGCGCGCCCTTGAGCACGCGCAAATGCGCGCTGGCGAGCTTGATGTCGATGGCGGCCTCGCGCGCCAGCGCCTCCACCGGCTTTTCGCCCTGCGCCAGAATTTCCAGCAGCTCCAGCCGCTTGGGGCTGGACACGGCCGCGCCGATGCGGGCGACTTGTTCGTACAGATGGTTTTTGAGTTCTCGTGAGTTCATGGAGAACAATCTAACGAACGCGCGAATGTTTGTCCATCAAGAGTTTCCATGAGGGCCCGCGTGCCAGGCTTCGGGTTCCTCCGCTACGTCGCGCTTGGCGAGACTTTTATGATCAGCCCATGCGCATGCGCTCAATGCGTTGAATTTCACAAACACGATGACCTACCCGCACCAGACCGAAGTCGCCGCCCTGCGCGAGCAACTCAGCACCGACATCGTCGGCCAGACAGCGCTGCTCGACCGGCTGGTTATCGGCCTGCTCACCGGCGGCCATCTGCTGCTCGAAGGGCTGCCCGGGCTGGCCAAGACCACTGCGGTCAAGGCGCTCGCCAGCCGGGTGCATGCCAGCTTCCAGCGGGTGCAGTTCACCCCCGATCTGCTGCCGGGCGACCTGACCGGAACCGAGGTGTTCAACCCCGCCGAGGGCACGGTGCGATTCGTGCGCGGGCCGCTGTTTCACGACATCGTGCTGGCCGACGAAATCAACCGCGCACCGGCCAAGGTGCAGTCGGCGCTGCTCGAAGCCATGCAGGAGCGGCAGATCACCGTAGGCGGTGTGAGCTACCCGCTGCCGCCGCTGTTCTTCGTGCTGGCCACGCAGAATCCGCTCGAACAGGCGGGCACCTATGCGCTGCCTGAGGCGCAGCTCGACCGCTTCCTGCTGCATGTGCGGCTGGACTATCCAGCGGCCGATGAGGAACTGCGCATTCTGCAACTGCATCTGCAGGCCAGCGACCCGGCGCGCAGTCTGGGCGGTGGCCCGCCGCCTGCGGTGGACGTGCCCACCGTGCTCGCGGCGCGTCAGGAGGTGTTGCAAGTGCATGTGGCCGAGAGCCTGCAGCGCGCCATCGTCGATCTGGTGCGCGCCACCCGCGCGCCGCAGCAGCGCTTGGCGGGCATGGAAGGCGTCGTGGCTGCCGGCGCTTCGCCGCGCGCGGTGCTGGCGCTGGCGCATGCCGCGCGGGCGCTGGCCTATTTGCGCGGGCGCGACTTCGTGCTGCCCGACGACGTCATGGCGGTGGCGCCCGATGTGCTGCGCCACCGCATCGTGCTCTCGCTCGACGCCGGGCTGCGCGAGGTGAGCTGCGACGCGCTGATTGCCGATCTGCTGGCCGCCACCCAGTGGCCTTGAGCGCTGAACTGACGTGAAGGCGATGTTCGCCATCTGGCGGCGTGAAGCGCAAGACCGCGACTCGCCGCAGGCGTCGCGCCCCTTGCTGCTGGCGGCGGACGCCGCAGCCCTGATCGCCCGGGCGCGCGGGCTGCGTCTCGCCGCGGCCACTCAGCCGGTGTCGCAACGCGCGGCGGGCGACAGCCGCTCCCGCTGGACGGGGCGCGGGCTCGACTATGCCGAAAGCCGCGCCTATCAGCCCGGAGACGACCTGCGCGATCTGCACTGGCGCCTGCTCGCGCGCACCGGTCGGCCGTATGTGAAGGTGCACCGCGAAGAGCACGCCCCGGCGCTGCATTTGCTGCTCGACCTGCGCCCGGGCATGGTTTTTGGCACCCGCGTGCGCACCAAGGCCGAGCAGGCCGCGCGCATGCTGCTGCTGGGCTGCGCCGCGCAAGCCCTCGCGGCCGAAGGCGCCGCCGGTGCTCTGGGCCTGAGCCTTTGGCGCGGGCCGGTGCGCAGCGCAGAACTCGGGCGCGGTCTGCTGGCGGTGCAGCGCCTTGCCCAGCGCTTGCAGCAGGAACGCATCGAAGCGCTGCAACCCGATCACCTCGCCGAAGCGCCCGAAACCTCAGCCGGTGTTTTCGCCGCCTGGGCGCAGCGCCTGGCGCGCACCCTGCCCGAAGGCGCACGCGTGCTGCTTGCCAGCGACGGTGCGGGGTGGGATGCTCCCGACATCGACGCCGCGCTCTGGACGCTGCGCAGCCGCGTCGAGGTACTGCTGCTGCGCGTGACCGATCCGGCCGAGGCGGGCCTGCCTGCAGACGCTGCGCTGGACGGTGCCATCTTCGTCGATCTGGCGCGCCAGCAATCCGGCCCCTGGCCCGATGCGGCAGCCCGCGCCGCTTTTTCGCGGCGCGCTGCGCAGCACCGAACCGCCCTGTTGGCCCGCTGGCGCGCCCGCGGCCTGCGCTGCATAGCCGCCGGAGTCGATCAAAGCGATGTCGCCGTGCTGCGGGCGCTGCGCGTGGCGGGGATGTGATGGATCGTCTGGCCGCGCTCGCCGACATTCTTCCGCCCCTTCCGCCAGCGCCGCTGCCGCCCGCGCCGTGGTGGCAGACGCCGCAGCCGTGGCTGGCGCTGGTCTTTGCGCCGGCGCTGTGCGTCTGGGTCGTGCTGGGCTGGGGGCGCGGGCGGACATGGCGGCTGCTGCGGGCGCAGGCTCGCGCGGTTTTGCAACGCGAAACGCAAGGGCCGCAGACCACGCAGCTGGCGACGGAACTGGCAACGCAGTTGGCGACCCATCTGGCCGCGCAATTACGCCTCGCCTTGCCGGAGGCTGACTGGCCGCAGCCCCTGCGCACCGCCTTCGATGCCCTGCGCTTTGCCCCGGCCAGCGCAGAAACGTCGATTGACCTGAAAGCCGCCGCGCAGACGCTCGAATCCGCCGCCACCCAAGCCCTGCGCGCCGCCTGGTGGGGCAGAGCGCGCGCCCACGCGGCCTTCGTCCACAGTTTGCAGCACGCTGCGTTGAAGGCCGTCCAATGAGCGCCTGGGCCGATCTCACCTCGGGCCTGGCCGTTTTGCAATGGGCGCAGCCGCTGGCCTTATCGCTGCTGCCACTGTCGGTCTTGCCGCTGCTGGCGGCGCGGCGCGCGCATCTGAGCGAGGCAGCGCCAGCGCCCCAACTGCTGCACCCTGATCTGCACGGCCTGCTGCAGGCGTCGCCGCCGCACCGCAAGCCCCGGATCGCGCCAGTGCTGCGCGCGCTGGCGCTGCTGGCTTTCGTACTGGCGCTCGCGCAACCGCAGCGCGAAGGCGCATGGATCGCCGCCGCGCCCGAAGGCCGCGACATTGTGGTGCTGCTCGACACCTCGCTCACCATGAGCCTGCACGACCTCACCTGGGCGGGCAAGCCGGCCTCGCGCTTGGCCGTGGCCCAGCGCGTGTTTGCCGACTTCGCCCGCGCGCGCCAGGGCGACCGCTTCGCGCTGGTGGCCTTCGGCAGCCATGCTGCCACCCTTCTGCCGCCCACCTTCGACGCCCGCGCCGCGGGCCAGATGGCCGGGCTGCTCGCCGTGGGACAGCTTGGCCCCGATACCGCTTTAGGCGACGCCATCGCTCTGGGGCTGCGGCAGGTGCGTCTGCAGCTCGACCTGAAGCCTATTCTCATCCTCTACACCGACGGCGGGCAGAGCAATACCGGCGCCATCAGCCCGGCCGACGCGGTGGCGCTGGCGCGGCATCTGGGCGTGCGCACCTACACCGTGGAAGTCGGCACCACCCCCGACCCCGGGCGCCCCTACACCGTGCCGGCCTACGGCGGGCCGCAGCCCGATCTGCGCCTCATCGCCGAAGCCACTGGCGGGCGGTTCTACTTCGCCGCCAGCGCCGGGGCGCAACAGGCGGCGGTGCGCGACATCGGTGCGCTCAATCCCCGGCTGCATCCCCCGCCCACGCGTCGCGCCGTGCAGCCGCTGTTCCTCTGGCCTTTGCTTGCCGGAGCGGCGTTGTGGTTGCTGGCGATGTGGGCTGAAAGCGCCGCACCCAGGAGCCGCAAATGACGACTTGGGATGTGCTCCTCACCCAGCCCTGGTTCTGGGCGCGGCCCTGGGCCTTTGCCCTGCTGGCCGTGCCGTTGCTGCTGGCCGCGCTGCGGCTGTGGCGCGCGCGCAGTGTGCGCGCCGGGGCGCTGGCCTATGCCGACGCCGCGCTACTGCCCTTCGCCACCCGCCTGCCGTCGCCGCAGCGCTTGCGGCGCGCGCTGGCGCTCGACCTGCTGCTGTGGGCGCTGCTCGCTGCCGCCGCAGCCGGGCCGCGCCAGCCGGTGAGCGGCGGCGAGGCGGGCGGGCTGCACCGCATCGCCGTGATGGTGCTGATGGATGCCAGCGCCGACGCCGCAGCGGCGACCGCAGCGCCTATTTCCGCGCTGGAGCAGCAGCGCCTGCTGCTGGCTGCGCTGTGGCCGCAACTGCGCGGCGAACGACTCGGACTAATCGCTTATGGCGCAGCGCGTCCGGGCGGACCGGTGGGCGCAGCGCAATTGCTGCCGCCGACGAATGACCCCGCCCTGTTCGCGCACGCCGCGCAGCAGGCCCGCCCCGAAGTGTTCGCCGACACGCCCGCTTCCACCGCGCTGCCCGGCCTGCTCGCCCTCGCGCGCCAGCGCTTGAAACAACAAGCCGAGGGCGAAAGCGGCGCTGTGCTGCTGCTGGCTGGTGCAGGCGTTCCAGTGCCCGCAGACTTCGACGCCAGCGCGGTGGGCGAGTCTTTACACCGCGCCCGGCTGCCGCTATTCGTCCTCGCCCTGCCGGGTCTGCCGCCCGAGAGCGCGGCGCTTTTGCGCGCAGTGACGCAGATCAGCGGCGGCGGTTTTGCTTCCGTGACCGCAGGCCAGACCGGCGCGGACAACTGGAACGCGCTCTATGCGCGCGGCATCGCCCGCCTGCCGGTCGGGGCAACTGGTCGGGTGCAGCAAATCACCGCTTGGCGCGAGCTTTACGGCCTGTTCCTGCTGCCCGCATTGGCGCTACTGTTCTGGCGCGAGCGCCCGCGCCGCGTGTCGCCCGCCGTGGCCCTGCTGGGCTTGGCGCTGGTGCTCGGTCTGCCCCTTGCACCGCCCGCGCAGGCGCAGCCGCCCGCCTTGGTTTCGAGACCGGACACACTGCGCGCCGAACACGCAGCCTGGCAGGCCTGGCAGCAGGGCGACTTCGCGCGCGCGCAGGCGCTATATGCCGCCTTGCCCGGCTACGCGGCCCGCATGGGCGAAGGCGCAGCGGCCTATCGGCTGCGGCAATTTCAGGTTGCGGCGCAGGCCTTCCACCGCGCCTTGCTGCAGGCCGACACGCCCGAGCAGCGCTTCGCTGCGTTCTACAACCTGGGTGATGCCAGCCTGCACCTGCCCGGACGCACGCTGGAAGCGGTGCAGGCGTTCGAAGCGATCTGGTGGGCATCGCCAAACGCGCGCCGCCCATCCACCACTCGCGCTTCGGCCAGCAGGGCTCGAACACGCCTTCGCAACTGCGCCGCAAGCCGCCCAAGCAGGCTTCGGCGCCGCTGCAGCAAACCGCGCCATTGGCGCCCGGCGGGCAGCTCGCCACGGCAGGGGCAACCGCCGCCGTCCCCGCGCCTTGGCAACCGCCTACGCTCGACTGGGCCGGGGCCGACAAGCGTTTGCAGCTGCTGCGCGACGCCAGCGCCGAACTGCTCGCCCAGCGCGCCGCCATCGACACCCGCGCGGCCGCGCAGGAGGGCGCACGATGACCCTGGCCCGCCCCCTCGCCGCGCTGGCCCTGAGCCTCGGCCTGCTCGCCGCCGCGCGCCCCGCCGCCGCGCAAGCCAGCCTGCAATGCCGCACTGAGCCCGCTGCCGCCGTGCTCGGCCACCCGTTGCATTGGACGCTCATCGCGCGCGACCTCGCCGCGCCGCTGCCCAGCTTCACCTCCGCGCAGTTCGCGCCCGACTGGCTACTGACCGACCAGCAAGGCGCCAGCGGCAGCACGGACGGGCACAGCGAGCAGACCGCCACCCTCACGCTCTACCCCCTGCGCAGCGGGCGTTTGCCCCTGCCCGCCGTGCAAGCGGGCGGCGGGCGCTGCCCAGCGCAAACGCTCGATGTCGCCGCAGCCGCCAACGGCGAAGCCCCGCTGCAATGGCGCACCCGCATGACGCCCGCCCGTCCCTACGCGCTGCAAGCGCTGCGCGTGGAACTGTGGACCATCGGCGGCGGCAATCTGGCGTGGACGACGCCGCAGCCGCGCAGCGCGCAGGCGCAGATCGCGCCGCTGGCCGACTCGGTGCGCAGCGAAGTCATCGACGGCGCGCCTCAACTCGTGCAAGTGTTCGCCTGGCGTGTGCTGCCCTTGCAGGCTGGCGAGCTGACTATGGATTTTGGGCTGCTGCGCGCCCATGCCTTTGGCAGCCTGCGAGTCTATGCTCCGCCGCCGCTGCGCTTTACCGCGCGGGCGTTGCCGCAGTGGTGGCCGACCGACGGCCTGATCGGCGCGCCGCAGTTGCAGCTGCTCTCGGCCCCGGCCCAACTGCCCTTGGGCGACACCACCGCGTGGCGGCTGCGCTTGTCTGCCCCCGGCCTCGACCGGGCGCAGGTGCTGCGCGTGGCGCACCGCTGGGACGCCGCGCTGCCCGCCCGTTTCGGCCCCGCTGGCGTGCAGGTAACCCGCACCCAAGAATCCTCCGCTGAAGCAGGTGACACCTGGGACATCACCCTTTACCTGCGCCCGCAAACCGCGGGCCGGCTGCAAGCGCCCGCGTTGCGGCTCGACTATTTCGACCCTCGCACCGAACTACCCGCCACCGCGCGCTGGGTACCGCCACTGCTCACCGTGGTCGATGCCCGCCCGCTGCATCTCGCCATCGACCTGGGCGGCGCCGCGGCGCTGCTCTTGCTGTTGTTTGCGCTGCGCGCCGGTCGCTGCTGGGCCTGCCGCATCCGGCGTCACCGCCGCGCCCTGCACGCCGTGCAACAAGCCACTGACGCCGCAGCGCTCAAGCAAGCCTGGCTGGCACTGCCTCCCCGGCGCGGCCTGCCGCGCGCCGCCACCCTGGCGCAATGGCTAAGCGATGCAGCCCTGCCGCCGCCACATCCCCTGCACCCTCTTGCCGAGCGCCTGCAGCGCCATCTCTACGGGCTGCACACAATGCCCGACTTCCCCGCGCTGCGCCGCGCTGTGCACGCGGCGCTGGCGGCGAGGCGGCGAAGGGATTGACGCCGCTACAGCACCACCTTCACCATCGGATGACTGGTGAGCGCGCGGTACAGATCGTCGAGCTGCGCGCGGCTGGTGGCGCGGATGGTGCAGGTGCAGCTCAGATAGTTGCGTCCGCTGGAAGGGCGCAGCTCCATCGTCGCCGGATCGAAGTCGGGCGCGTGTTGCAGCACCACGGCGGCAATCGCATCGGCCAGGCCGTCCACATTGGCGCCCATGATTTTGATGGGGAAGTCGGACGGATATTTGATAAGACTCTCATCGCCGGGCGGGGTGGAAATCGGGTTCATGGCAACCTCAACAGTAAAACGTCTGGCCGTGAATTATCCGGGCTGACGCGGCGCGTATCCGAGACCTTCAGTAATGCGGCGGCAACTCGTCCCACAAACTCGTGGACGCTGATGGCTGATCGTCCGCACGCTGGCGTTGCAATTGCCCCACCTCCCGCAACAACTGCGCGATCTGATCTTGCTGTTTGGCCACCAAAGCGTTGAGCGCGTCGAGCAGGTCTTCCGCATAACCGAATTTTTCTTCCAGCCGGGTCAGGCGGGCGTTGGTTTCAGCATCGGTGGGGGAAGGATTCATGGGAGTTCTTATTCAATTCGGCGGAGGAGCGAGCAAGACATTTGAGCAAATTCCCGCACGCGGCGGTAAGCGCTCATGCCTCGCTCGAGATCGATGAGCGCGCGTAAAACGACCGACATCATTCCCGCGCCGAACGCCGTGGGTGCGAAGATAGGCTCAAAGCGCCTCGGCGCAGAAGGTGGTCGGCGTGACGATGCGTGTGCGCCCGATGCGGCCATGTTGCAGCAGCCCGACCCGCCGGTCGCCCGTCACCAGGTAGTCGGCCTCGGCGGGACATTACCTCAATCACACGCCGGGCTTTACCGAGACGGCCCTGACGAGAGTCAGCAAGCCGAGTTCTAGCCCTACAGCGTTTGCTGACTTTCGCCTCAAATTTTTTTGATTCAGCGCTTGCCGAAACCAACCGCCGCTGCCGATCGCCTTCCATGGCCTGTAGTAAGGTAGAACGCTCATCGGCTCCTCTGCCCTGCTCTCCCATGCTGACCATCCAATCAAAACACCTCGCCTCTCTTTTCGCGGCCTTTGTGCTGGCCCTAAGCACCGCGCAGGCGGCTACGCTCGATCAGGCGTCTTCCTTGCTGGATGCGGGCCATTTGACGCAGGCTGACCACGTCATCGCGCAGGTGCTGGCGGATCAGCCGAATTCGGCGCAGGCGCACTATCTGGACGCGCGGCTGCTGGCCGCAGAGGGCAAGTGGCCGCTGGCGGAGCAGGAGCTGGAAATGGCGCGCAGCCTCGATCCGACCTTGAGCTTCGGGCCGCAGGAGCAGGTGCAGGCGCTGGCCAACGAGGTGCTCAAGCACCAGTGGAAGAACCCGTCCGGGTTCGCGGGTTACGGACAGGCCGCGCTGGCGGCGCTGTTCGTGCTGATTTCGGGCTATCTGGTCTTCGGGGTGATGCGCCACCGGCGCCAGCCGCCCAAGGTCTGAGCGGCGGCGCCCTGCGCAGCCAGGCGACAGCGGGCGGCCGGACGATTTCTCCCCATCAAGGTTTGCGTTTCAGGGTGAGGACGGTGTAGGCGCCGTCGATCTGCTGCGCGCTGAATTCCACCGTGTCGCCGGCTTTGAGGCCATCGAGCAGGGCTTTGTCGCGCACCCGGTAGTTCATGGTCATCGCGCCCATGCCCAGCGCGGGGATGGGGCCGTGGCGCAGGGTAATCTTGCCGCTTGCGGCGTCGATTTTGCGCACCACACCTTCGGTCTGGTGTTCGCCTTGCGCGCCGGATGCAGCGGGCTGCATCATTTGCATGTGTTGCGCCATGCCTTCGGGGGTGGAATGGTCGTGGTCAGCGTGGCTTTGCGCGGCCAGGACGGGCGTGCAGAGTGCTGCGGCCAGGGCGAGAAGGGAGCAGGTTTTCAGTGACTGGTTCATGGTGGGTTCCTTTGCAGGGGTTGAGGAAAGAAAAAGGGGATAGGGGCAGGGCAGGGCGGTCAATGCGCATGCTGCTGGGGCTTGCGCACTTGCAGCGTGTCTTGGGTGGCTTGGGGTTCGGTGGGGTCGGTGCGCGCGGGCGGCAGGTCGGCGGTGGGCACGGCGTGGGCTTGGGTGCCGGGCGGCATGCGGTACCAGCCAGGGTCGCGGTAGTCGCCGTGGGCGAGGTCGTCACGCACTTTGAGCACGCTGAACATGCCGCCCATTTCCACCGAGCCGTAGGGGCCGCGGCCGGTCATCATGGGCAGGGTGTTGTCGGGCAGGGGCATGTCCATCGTGGCCATTTCGGCCATGCCCTGGCTGCCCATCGCCATGTAATCGGGCAGCAGCTTTTGCAGCGCGGGGGTGAGATCGCCCTGCTGCACGCCGATCATCGTCGGCACGCTATGGCCCATGGCGTTCATGGTGTGGTGCGATTTGTGGCAGTGGAAGGCCCAGTCGCCAGGGTTGTCGGCGATGAACTCGATGGCGCGCATCTGCCCCACGGCGATGTCCACCGTCACTTCGGGCCAGCGCGCGCTCTTGGGCACCCAGCCGCCATCGGTGCCCGCCACTTCGAACACATGGCCGTGCAGGTGAATGGGGTGGTTGGTCATGGTGAGGTTGCCCATGCGGATGCGAACGCGCTCGCCGGTGCGCGCCACCAGCGGGGCGATGCCGGGAAAGGCGCGGCTGTTCCAGGTCCAGAGGTTGAAGTCGAGCATGGTGTTGACCTTGGGCACGCTCGACCCGGGGTCGATGTCGTAGGCGTTGATGAGAAAGGCGTAGTCGCGATCGACCGCCATCTGCCGCGGGTTTTTGGGATGGACGATGAACAGGCCCATCGCGCCCATGGCCATCTGCACCATTTCGTCGGCGTGCGGGTGGTACATGAAGGTGCCGCTTTTGCGCAGCTCGAATTCATAGACGAAGGTCTGGCCGGGCGCGATCTGCGGCTGCGTCAGCCCGCCCACGCCGTCCATGCCGTTGGGCAGGATGAGGCCGTGCCAGTGCACCGTGGTGTGCTCGGGCAGTTTGTTGGTGACGAACAGACGCACGCGGTCGCCTTCCACCGCTTCGATGGTGGGGCCGGGGCTCGAGCCGTTGTAGCCCCAGAGCTTGGCCGTCATGCCGGGCGAGATTTCGCGCACCACGGGTTCAGCGACGAGGTGAAATTCCTTCACCCCGTCTTTCATGCGAAAGGGCAGGCTCCAGCCGTTGAGGGTGACGACCGGGTTGTAGGGTCGCCCCGCCTGGGGGTGCAGCGGGGCGGCGGTCTCGGCGCTGTTGTATTGATGGGGTTCGGGCGCGGCGGCCAGGGCGTTGCGGCTGGCGGCGCCTGCGGCGACGAGGGCCGCGGCAGCGCCGAGAAAATGGCGTCGGGTATTCATGGTGTGAAAGTCCTGTGGGTCAGTGGCTGGTGACGGCCGGGGCGGCGTTGGCGGAAGCGGAGTCGGGCAGGGCGCCCGGGCCTGCGTCCACGCCAAGCTGGGCGGCTTGCCAGGCGGCGTCGGCCAGCCAGTAATTGCGCTGCGCGGCGATGGCCTCTCGCACCGCCTGCACCTGCACCTGCGCGGCGGCGACGAGCTGAAAGGTGCCGATGAGCATGCCGTTGTAGCGAAGCTGGCTCTCATCGAGCACGGTCTGCGCCAGGGGCACGATCTGCTCGCGGCTGAGGCGCTGCTGCTGCCACGCGCTGCCGCGCAGGGCGTCGGCCTCGCGCAGTTGCGAGGCGGCGCGGCGCGCGGTGGCGATGGCGCGGTTGCGCGCGGCGAGCACGCGGTCGGCGGCGGCGCTGCGGCGGGCGTCGCCCAGATCGAACAGCGGCAGCGGCAGGCTGAGGTCGAAGCCGTTTTGCGGCGGCGCGTCGCTATACGTCTTGCGCAGGCCGCCGAGTTCGACATGCTCGATCAGGCTGGTGTGGCGTGCCAGCCCCGCAGCTTGTGCTGTGGCTATGTAGTCGGCGCGGGCGAGCTGCACGTCCAGACGCTGGTCGAGCGCGGTTTGCAGCGCCATCGGCGCGGCTGCGCTCGGCTGCTTTGGCACCTCCGGCAGTTGCGTCGGCAAAGCGAGGCGGGCGGCTTGCTCTGCCGACAACCCCAGCACCTGCACCAGCGCTTCGCGGCTTTGCGTGGCGGCCAGTTCGGCGCGGCTCAGGCGTAGCTGGCTGTCGGCGGCGAACAGGCCTTGCTGCGCCGCGTCGAGCTTGGTGAAGTTGCCCGACTGCTGCATGCGGTCAGCCAGAATGGCGGTGGCCTTGGCCGCTTCCACCACATCGCGGTCGTAGGCGGCAGTTTGCTGCGCCGCCACGGCGCGAACCCAACTCAGCCGCGCCTGCGCCGCCGTGCGCAGCACCGCGCGGGCGAGGCTGAGCCGAAGTTGCGTCTGCTGCGTGTCGTTCAGGCGCGAACGCGTGGGCAAGGTGAGCAGATCGAGCAGGCCGAAGCTCAGACTACGGGTGATTTCCACTCCGCCGCCTCCGATGAGCAGGCGCTCGAAGCCGAAAACCGGGTTGGCCAGCCGGGCGTTTTGCGTGGAGTCGGCCGAGTCGGCCTGCGCCTGCGCGATCAGCCCCTGCAATGCGGGGCTGCCGAGCAGGGCGATGCGCACGGCGTCATCGGCAGACAGGGGTTTGGACAACAGCGCGTCGATCTGGGCCTGCGTGTCTTGCTGCTGCGCGGGGTCGCGCATCAAGTGCAGCGGCGTGCCGGTATGGGGCAGGGTAATGACGTTGACGGCCTGTAGCGACTGCCGGGTTTGCAAGGGCGCGCAGGCTGCTAGCAACGCGGCTGCGGCCAAGGGGGCGAGCCGCAGCGCCCGCAGGCGTACCTGCGGTCTGGGTGGGTTCCACATGAATTGACACCTCATTCGAGCCGCGACAGCGCGCGGCGACACGATGCGCAGCGCAAGTCTGGCGACCCGCGCTGCAACCGGGACTCAAACGGGGGTCAGGCTCTGGGAGGGCGCTGCAGGGTGCGCAGATCGGCGCTGTGCCACGCGGTGTTGGCGGTGGAGGGGCACGAGTGCTGCGCGGCGTCGGTCAGCAGCAGGGTGAAGGCCGGGGGCTGAGCCACAGCCAGATGGCAGATCACGCAATGCTGGTGATCGTGAGAGCTGCAATCGGCTGGGGCGTTGACGTGGCAGCCCGGCATCGCGTCTGAAGCGTGTTGCTCTGCCGCCAGCGAGTGCAGATCCGCCATTGAGGCCATGTCATTTGAGGTCATCTCATGCGCCTGCGCCTGCGCCGTGGTCTGGGCCGGGGTTTGCACTCCGTCGCCCAAATTCATGCTGACCTGCGCCCAGCCGCGCAGAGGCAGCAAGACGAGCAGAAAGACCAGAATGGGACGCAGCAAGCGAGACATGCAACAAAGTCTAACCTAAGAATTCGCAGGCACACTGCCGTCATCAAACCCCCCATAGAACGTGCGGAAAATGGGTTTCCGCCCCGGCCCGGCAGGGAACTATTGGTCATTAGCACTCTCTCACTGTGAGTGCTAATATCAAACACAAACAGGAGGATTCCATCCATGACCCACACTCAGTCAGCCGCAATCGTTCTGCGCCCGGCCCAGGTCGATGGCGCATTTCCGCTCGCCTTGCCCAGTCTGGGCAATCTGGACGCCTACATCAGCGCCGTCAACCGCCTGCCCATGCTCAGCGCGGAAGAAGAGGCGCGGCTGGCGCGCACCTGGCGCGAGCAGGGGGACAAGGACGCGGCGGGCAAGCTGGTGCTGTCGCACCTGCGGCTGGTGGTTTCCACTGCGCGGCAATATCTGGGCTACGGCCTGCCGCATGCCGACCTCATTCAAGAAGGCAATATCGGCTTGATGAAGGCGGTCAAGCGTTTCGACCCGGCGCATGGCGTGCGGCTGGTGAGTTACGCCCTGCACTGGATCAAGGCCGAAATTCACGAATACATCCTGCGCAACTGGCGGTTGGTGAAAGTGGCTACGACCAAATCGCAGCGCAAGCTGTTTTTCAATCTGCGCTCGATGAAAACGGCCAACGCCGGCATGAACGAGGCGCAGATCGACGACATGGCGCAGGCGCTCAACGTCAAGCGCGAAGACGTGATCGAGATGGAAAGCCGCATGGGCGGCGCCGACATCGCGCTCGACCCCACGGTGGAAGATGGCGAAGAGAGTTATGCGCCCATTTCCTATCTGGCCGACAACACGCAGGAGCCGATGGCCGTGCTCGAAGCGCGCAGCCACGACCGGCTGCAGGTCGAAGGGCTGGAAAACGCGCTCGAACTGCTCGACGCCCGCAGCCGCGCCATTGTCGAGCAGCGCTGGCTGCAGGTGAATGATGACGGCAGCGGCGGCAAGACCCTGCACGAACTGGCCGCCGAATACGGCGTGTCGGCCGAACGCATCCGCCAGATCGAGGTGGCGGCGATGAAAAAAATGCGCAAGTCGCTGGCGGAATTTGCCTGATTCGTTTGCTTGGTTCGTTTGCCTGAATCTGTCGTCGCACCGTCTAAAAAGCCCGCAGGTGACGGGCTTTTTTTGATGTTTGTGTGGCACGCGCATCAGCGCCAGCGGCGCACGGCCTGCCGCAGCGCGGCCCATTGCGTTTTGCGCTGGCGGGCATCAACTGGCGGGGCGTAGCGCCAGCGTTCGAGTTGCATCAGGAGCGCAATGGCGGCGTGCGCGGATTGGGGCGGGAGGCTGTCAGCGCCCAGTCGGGCAGGGTCGATGCGGCCCGCCAGAGTGCGCGGCGGGGTGGAGGGTTCACTGTCGATGCCGACCTGCTCCAGCTTGCCGCGCAGCAGGGCGTAGGTCTGCGTCCAGGGATCGTGCCTGCGGCGCTCCAGCGCCAGAAACGCGCCGCCGATGGCGGTGGCCACCAGCAGGGTGGCGATGGCCAGCGCGGCCAGGGTGGCCATGTCGGGTTGGTGCAGGCCGAGCTTGTTCAGCAGATCGAGCTGGCGCTGGCTGCCGTAGTGCAGCACCCACTGGTTCCAGGTGTTGTTGAGCGCGTCCCATTGGTTGCGCAGTTGCAGCAGCAGCGCGGCGCCGCGCGGGCCGAGCGCGGCCACGCCCAACAGGGGCTCGCGCGAGGCCAGGGTGGCGCCGCTGCGGTCGATGCGCGCCGGGTCGACCGCGGCGGTGGGGTCGGCGCGCACCCAGCCGCGTTCGGGCAGCCAGTATTCGGCCCAGGCGTGGGCGTCGCTTTGGCGCACCACCCAGGTGTCGTCCACCGGGTTGAAGCGGCCGCCCTGGTAGCCGGTGACGATGCGCGCGGGAATGCCTGCTGCGCGCATCACCACGACGAACGCCTGCGCGTAGTGTTCGCAAAACCCGGCGCGGCGGTCGAACAGAAATTGGTCCACGCCGTCGCGCCGGCCGTAGGTGCCGGGGTTGAGGGTGTAGCGGAAGGGTTGGTTGCGAAACATCTGCAGCAGGGCTTGCGCAACGAAGGCGCCGCCCTGTCCGGCCGCCTTGGCTTGCGCGGCGAGTTGCCTGCCCAGAGCCACGCTGCGCGGATCGAAGCCCGCAGGCAGGGCTTCGTCGGCGCGCAGGGCGGGGCTGAATTGCGTGGGGCCGTAGCGAAACTGCGGTGACGACTCGACGGTGTAGCGCGAGAGATGGTCGAGCGGCCGCCCGGTGATCAGTTGCAGGTCGGGCAGCCACTGCACCCGATATCCCTCGATCTCGGGCGCGGCCACTGGCGCGTCGAGCGCGAAGACGAAGGTCTGCTGCGTGGGCTGCAGGGTGACGGTGTAGCGCACGGGCGGGCCGATCAGGTGCAGATCGGCGGGCGGGGTGAGGGTGGCGCGGTCGCGCTGGCGCGGGTTGGGCAGCCACACGCCGTTGTCGAACACGCTCAGCACCGGGCCGCGCCAGTAAAGCTCACGGTCGGGCGGGCGCGGGCCGTGGAACACCACGCGGAAGGCGACCGAGTCGTCGCGCGCCAACTCGGCGATCTGCCCCGGTGACATACTGGCCGACAGCCCGGTGATGGCCTGCGCGCCGCTTTGCGGCAAGGCCCACAGCGGCGCGCTCAGGCGCGGAAACACCATGAACAGCACGACCATCGCGGGCGCGCCCAGCGCCATCATCTTGAGCGCGGTGAGCAGCGACTGCCGCAGCGGCGGCCGACCAGCGGGCAGATTGGCGTTGACCAGCGCGGCCAGCATGCCCCAGGTGGCCAACACCATGACCAGGGCGGTACCCAGCGATTGCGAGAACAGAAAGTTGGCCGCGATGGTGAAAAAGCCGAGGAAGAACAGCACATGGGCATCGCGGCGCGAGCGCATCTCCAGGGTCTTGAGGCCGAGCAGCACGCACAGCAGCGCGACTCCGGCATCCCGCCCGAGCACGGTGTGGAAATCCCACAGGGTGATGACGACGGAGAACAGCAAAATGAGCACCAGCACGCCGCGCCCGGGCAGCGGCGCACTGCGCCAGGCCAGCGCCGCACGCCAGGCCAGCAGGCCGAGCACCAGCGCGCTCGTCCACCAAGGCAGATGGACGAATAGCGGCAGCATCAGCAGCAGCGACACGCCGAGCAGGAACAGGGTGTCGCGCGCATCGCGCGGCAGGGCGTTGGTGCGGTGGGTCCAGCGGGCCAGCAGCGTCTGGCTGGGGTTGGACTGCATCACGACTTGGCTCGCGTGGCGGCGCCCGAACGGGGCTGCAACAGGGGGCCGGGATGCAGCGCGAGCAGGCGCAGGCAGGCGGCGCGGTGCGCGGCGCCGGTGGCTGGCCTGATTTGCTGGCCGCCGAGCTGCAGGCCGTAGGGCGTGCCGGTGCGGTCGGCCGCCAGCACCCAGGCGCACAGCCGCGACAGCCGGGCTTCGGTGTCGAGCTGCACGGGCAGCGTGGCGAAGTCGAGCCAGAGTTCGGCGCGGGCCTGGGGCTGGGCGGTGTCGCGGCTGATGAGTTCGTCGCTGCGGGCGAATTTTTTCCACAGCACATGCCGTAGCGAATCGCCGGTGCGGTAGGCGCGTACGCCATCGGTTTCGCCGCCGCCGCGCGCAAGCGCCGGGCCGTTGCCTGGCGTGGGGCGGGCGGGCGGCAGGGGCGGGGCGGGATGCTCGGCGGCGGGCAGCACGAGCAGTTCGATCTGCGGCTGCCAGCGGCTCCAGGCCGTCCAGACGCCTAGCGGGTAATAACTTTCGACGGTGAGCAGGGGCCAGGCCAGCAGGCCGCGGCGCGGCGGCGTCCAGCTCAGGGTGAGGGAGGTTTCACTGTTGCGGGCGCAGTCGGCGTAGGCCCAGGGGTAAGGCGGGCTGGACGCCTTGCGGCGGGCCTTCTTCTGGGGCGCGGGCGGCGTAGCTTGGGTGCCTGCCGGGCGCAGGGCCAGCCCCCAGCGGTCGCGTGCGCCGCCTTGCAACAGCAGGCCGAGACGGGCGCTCTGGCCCTGGTGCAGCAGGCCTTCGGGCGGCCGCGCGGTGAGCTGCAAGCCGCGAAGATTGTTGTGGGTGACATGCATGGCCATCATCGCGCTGCCCGCCAGCAGGAAGGTGAGTAGATAGCCGAGATTGAGCTGGTAGTTGATGCTCAGCACCAGCAAGACCAGCAGCAGCAGGGCGAAAAACCAGCCGGTGCGGGTGGGCAGGATGTAGACGTTGCGGTGGGTCAGCCGCGTGCTGCCGCCGGCCGGATGGCGCGCTAGCGCCCAGGCATCGAAGCGCTGCGCGAAGGCGTCGCGCAGGGTGTTCGACGCGGCGGGCGGGGGCAGGGCGGTATCGGCGGAGGGTGGCATGATCACGGCTTGGCGCGCGGGCCTTCGGGCCTTACACCGGGACGTGTTCCAGCAGCGATTGCACCGCCTGCAGCGAGGCCGCGCGGTTGACCGTGGGGCTGTCGAGGGTGCGCAAGCGGTGCCCGGCAACGAATGGCAGGACTTGCTGCACGTCGTCGGGAATGAGGTAGTCGCGGCCCTGCAGCAGCGCCCAGGCCCGGGCGGCGCGCAACAGGCCCAGACCGGCGCGCGGGCTCAGACCTTCGATGAACCAGCGCCCGTTGCGCGTCTGCGTCAGCAGCTCCTGCACATAGTCGAGCAGAGCGGGCGCGGCATGCACGGCCTGCGCCTGTCGCTGCAGCTCGATCAAGCGCTCGGGGGTTAGCACCGGTTGCAGCTCCGCGATCAGCTCGCGCCGGTCGCGGCCTTCGAGCAGGGCGCGTTCGGCGGCGCGGCTGGGGTAGCCCAGCGAGATGCACAGCAGAAAGCGGTCGAGCTGCGACTCGGGCAGGGCATAGGTGCCGAGCTGGTCGAACGGGTTTTGGGTGGCGATGACGAAAAATGGCTCGGGCAGGCGGCGCGTCTGTCCGTCCACACTCACCTGGCGCTCTTCCATCGCTTCGAGCAGGGCGCTTTGCACCTTCGGCCCGGCGCGGTTGATTTCGTCGGCCAGCAGCACCTGCGAAAAAACCGGGCCGGGGTGAAACACGAACTCGCTGCGGTTGCGGTCGAACACCGAAATGCCCAGCAGATCGCCCGGCATGAGGTCGGAGGTGAACTGCGCGCGGGCGTACTGCAGCCCCAGCGTGGCGGCCAGGGCATGGGCCAGCGTGGTCTTGCCCACCCCGGGCAGATCTTCGATCAGCAGATGACCGCTGGCCAAGAGGCAGCACACGGCGAGTTCCACCTGTGGGCGCTTGCCTTTGATAATGGTTTCGAGCTGGTCGAGCAGACTGGGCAGGGCTGGGGTTTTCACGAGCGGCGGAGTGGGAGGCGACAGCGCACTATGCTACGAGGACGACGTGCATGCCCCCGAATCTGGGGATATGCCGCAGGAGACAAGAACCATGACGACCGGCTTTTACACCCATGCCGACTGCACCCTGCACGAAATGGGGGCAGACCATCCCGAATGCCCGCAGCGCCTCGCCGCCATTGAAGACCGGCTGATCGCCGCGCAGATTGCACCCTGGCTCGAGCGCCACGACGACGCGCCGCCCGCAAGCCTCGAGGACGTTGAGCGCGCGCATTCGGCGCTGTATGTCGCCGATCTCAAAAAACGCGGTGATTTCGAGCAGGGACATGAGTGGATCGACGCGGACACGATGATGAATCCGCATACCTGGCAAGCCGCGCTGCGGGCCGCCGGTGCGGCCATCAGCGCGACCGATGCCGTCATCGACGGTCATCTGCACAACGCCTTTTGCTCCATCCGCCCGCCCGGCCATCATGCCACTCGCGATCAGGCCATGGGGTTCTGTTTTCTCGGCAATGTCGCCATTGCCGCACGCCATGCGCTCGATGTGCGCGGGCTGGCTCGCGTGGCCATCGTCGATTTCGATGTGCACCACGGCAACGGCACCGAAGACATTTTCCGCGGCGATGAACGGGTGCTGATGGTGAGCTTCTTCCAGCACCCCTTCTACCCCTACAGCGGCGCGGAAGGCGGGCAGCCGAATATGGTCAACGTCCCCGTTCCGGCCTACACCAAGGGCGACGGGGTACGCCACATTGTCACCGAGCAGTGGCTTCCCCGACTGCGGGCATTTGCGCCGCAGATGCTGTTCATCAGCGCCGGCTTCGACGCCCACCGCGAAGACGATATGGGTCAAATGGGCCTGGTGGAAGCTGACTACGCCTGGATCACCCGCCAACTGGTGGACTTTGCCGAGGCGCAGTGCGAAGGCCGCATCGTCTCCTGCCTGGAAGGCGGCTACAACCTTAGCGCCCTCGGCCGCAGCGTGGCCGAGCACGTGCGGGTGCTGGCGGGGCTGGATTGAAAAAGGGCGGTCATCAAGACCAACGGCCGATGGGTGGAATGCCTGCCTGTTGTTTGCCCAGGCTACTTTCCCGCAATCCACCGCGCTTGCAGCTCGCCCACGATGCCACGGCGAAACAGCAGCACGCAGAGCACGAAGATGGCACCGATCACCATGCTCACCGAATCGTTGAGTTGGTGAAACCAGTCGACCCCGGTGGCGTGCACCAGGAAGCGGGAGATGGTGCCCATCTTCTCTTCCAGCACGGTGATGATGACCGCGCCTAGAATAGAGCCGAGATCGGTGCCAAGACCCCCGACCAGGGTCATTAGGATGACCAGGCCCGAAGTGCTCCAGTGCACATCGGTGAGCGTCTCGAAGCCCATGACCACGGCCTTCATCGCGCCAGCCAGTCCTGCGAAACCTGCCGAAATCAGAAACACGCCGAGCTTGTAGCGGTTGACGCGATAGCCCAGGGAAATGGCCCGCGGCTCATTCTCGCGCACGGCCTGCAGCACCTGACCGAAGGGCGAATTCACCACCCGGCGCATAAACCACCAGCTCGCGACGAACACCGCCAGCACCAAGTAGTACATCACCCGGTCGGATTGCAGCGGCAACCCGAACAGCGTGCCGCGTGGGATGCCCTGCAAGCCGTCTTCGCCGCCGGTGAAATGGGCCTGTAG
Source organism: Thiomonas sp. 13-64-67 (assembly GCF_002282795.1). Classification (NCBI taxonomy): domain Bacteria; kingdom Pseudomonadati; phylum Pseudomonadota; class Betaproteobacteria; order Burkholderiales; genus Thiomonas; species Thiomonas sp. 13-64-67. The sequence goes on along the minus strand of NZ_NCKP01000013.1, from coordinate 1,040 downwards.
GGCGTAAAAGTAGACGATCTGCGCCAGCGCCAGGGTGATCATTGAAAAGTAAATACCCGAGCGCCGTACGGCAAGCAGTCCCATCACCAGACCGATCAGCAGCGCGGTGGCCACGCCAGTCAGAATGCCCAGCGGCGTGGGCCAACCCCAAGTGGTGAGCGCTAGGCCGGTGAGATAGCCAGCGCCGCCGAACAGCGCGGCATGGCCGAAGGAGATCAGCCCGGCGTAGCCCGCCAGCAGATTGAAGGCGCAGGCAAACAGCGCAAAGCACATCATGCGCATGCCCAGCACCGGATAGAGGCCGATCCAGGGGGCGATCAGCGCGAGAAGCAGCAGGGACCACAGTAGGCCGGCGTACAAGCGGGAGTGCGCGAGCATGTTCATTTCTCCTTGCCGAACAGACCCGCGGGACGCACGGTCAGCACCAGCGCCATCAGGATGAAGACCACCGTGTTGGAGACCGGCGAATAAAACACTTTGGCCAGGCCCTCGATCAAGCCCAGCGCCAGGCCCGAGACAATGGCGCCGAGCACCGAGCCCATGCCGCCGATGACCACGATGGCGAATACCACGATGATGAGGTTGGAGCCCATCAGCGGCGAGACCTGGATGACGGGTGCTGCCAGCACGCCGGCCAATCCAGCCAGGGCCGAGCCGAAACCGAAGGTCAGCATGACCATGCGCGGGAAGTTCACGCCGAACGCCTGGATCAGCGCCGGGTTCTCTGTGCCCGCGCGCAGGTACGCGCCCAGCTTGGTGCGGTCGATCAGCAGCCAGGTGCCGAAGCACACCAGCAGGCTGGCGACCACGGCGAAGAGGTAATACGCGGGCAGGTACATGAATCCCAGATTGAGCGTGGCGCTGAGCGGCTCAGGCGGGTTGTAGGGGGCGCCGGCCACGCCGAAGAACGAGCGGAACACGCCTTCGATCAGCAGGGTGAGGCCGAAGGTCAGCAGCAGACCGTAGATCGGATCGATGCCGCGCAGCCGACGCAATGCGACACGCTCTACCCCGATGCCGAACAGGCCGACGAGCAGGGG